>JBEBHW010000291.1:0-5184 GCA_040081145.1 Burkholderiaceae bacterium | reverse complement strand
AGAAGAATATGACGATGGTCGGGCAGGCCCTGCGTGCCATCAACCGCCAGTCGTCAGAATTGCTGGACATTGCCGAGACGATCTCGGCGCTCAAGCTGCAGCAGAGTGCCACGCCTTCGGAACTGTTTGCCGTGGGGCAGCTGGTCATGTTGACGCAGCGCCTGGGCAAAAGCGCCAACGAATTTCTGACGGTCGAAGGCGTGAGCCCGGAAGCGGTGTTCCTGCTCAGCAAGGACCTGAACCTGTTCCGCGAACTTGCCCAAGGCCTGGCCGACGGCAGCGCCGAGTTGCGCCTGCCCGGAACTAAAGACGCCGAGACCAAGGAGCGCCTCGTTGCGCTGCTCAAGCTGTACGAAGAAATGCGCGCCCAGGCGGCGGCCATCATGGCCAATCTGCCGGGCCTCGTCGCAGCGCGCGACGCCCAGGCCTCGATCATGGTCGACAGCGAACCGCTGCGAAAGGGCTTGGAGGGTGTGAGCGCGCAACTCGCCAAACAGTCCGCATTCGGCGGGCTGCCGCTGATCGTGCTGCCGCTCTCGGCGCTGCTGCTGCTGCTGGGCGCAGGCGGGCTGCTGCGACTGTACGTCCGCGATCAAGCCTCGCAGGCCACGCTCGCACAGAACCGGCGCATGGAGGCAGAGCGCCAGGAGCAGGAAGCCAAACGCGTCAACGACGCCAACCAGGCGGCGATTCTGCGGCTCATGAACGAGCTGCAAACCGTCGCCGAGGGCGACCTGACGCAGCAGGCCACGGTCACGGAAGACATCACCGGCGCGATTGCCGACTCAGTGAACTACACCGTCGAGGAACTGCGCTCGCTGGTGACGCAGGTGCAGGGCACTGTGGGCCGGGTGACGGAGACCACCGCGCGCGTCGAAGCCACGTCCACCGAACTGCTCGCGGCGTCGTCGGAGCAGCTGCGCGAGATTCGCGACACGGGCGAGTCGGTGCTGCAAATGGCCGGGCGCATCAACGACGTGTCGTCGCAGGCGCAGGAAACCGCGCATGTGGCGCGCCAGTCGCTGCAGGCCGCGGAGTCGGGCCTGCGCGCCGTGCAGAACACGATCGGCGGCATGAACATGATCCGCGACCAGATCCAGGACACGTCCAAGCGCATCAAACGCTTGGGCGAATCGTCGCAGGAGATCGGCGAAATCACGGAACTGATTTCCGACATCACGGAGCAGACCAACGTGCTCGCGCTGAACGCCGCGATTCAGGCGGCCTCGGCCGGCGATGCGGGCCGCGGCTTCTCGGTCGTCGCCGAAGAAGTGCAGCGCCTGGCGGAGCGCTCGGGCGACGCGACGCGGCAGATTGCCGCGCTGGTGAAGACGATTCAAAGCGATACGCAAGACGCGGTGGGCGCGATGGAGCGCTCCACGCAAGGCGTGGTCGAGGGCGCACGCCTGTCGGACGCGGCCGGCAATGCGCTGGGCGAGATCGACCGGGTGTCGCGTCAGCTCGCCGACCTGATTGGGCAGATTTCCAATCAGGCGCTCAGCGAAGCGCGCCTGGCCAACGTCGTCGCGGCGAACATCCAGCACATCTTCGCCGTGACCGAGCAGACCGGCGAGGGCACACGCTCCACGGCGCAAATGGTTCGCGAGCTTTCGAAGACTGCCGAAGAACTGAAACAATCGGTCGCGCGATTCAAGGTGGCTTGAGCGCGGCGGCGGGCGTCACGGCCAGGCATCACTGACGAAGAATGAATCCACAACGATGAGCGAGACAAGCGACGATCTGAGCGCCCTGGCGTGGGTCTATGAAGAGGTCCGGCGCTCGCTTGACACCGCGCACAAGGCGCTGCGCCGCTTCGTCAAGGAGCGCGACGCGGCGGCCAGCTCGGACGTCGGCGAAGTCGACCCGTCGGTCTTGCGCAGCGCGCGCGTGCAAGTTCATCAATGCGCCGGAGCCCTCGAACTGGTCGGCCTGACCCCGCTGGCTGCGGTGCTGCGAGCCAGCGAAGCGGCGGTGATTCGCTTCATCGCCAAGCCGCACAAGCTGAATATCAAAGCCGTCGAAGACCTCGAGCGCGCCTCGTTTGCCCTGCTCGACTACATCGGGCGCGTTCTCGGCGGCAAGAAGGTTTCTCCGCTGTCGCTGTTTCCGCAGTTTCGCACCATCCAGGAAGACGCGGGCGCGGACCGGGTGCACCCGGCCGACCTGTGGGACACGCCGTGGCGCTGGCTCGAATGGCCCGTCGACCGCACCGCCCAGCCGCGCCCTCCCAACGCGGCGGCGCGTGCCGCCATCGAGAAGGAGCTGCTCGCACTGATGCGCGCCGGGGACCCGCGCGAAGCCGCCGGGCGCCTGAGCGAAACCTTCGCCGGCTTCGCGCAAGCTGCCAAGCACCCGCAGGTGGTGACGTGCTGGAAGCTCGCTGCGGCGGTCTTCGAGGCCCAGGCCCACGACCTGTTGGGTTTTGACGTCTACAGCAAGCGTCTGGGTTCGCGGCTGCTCGCGCAATTCCGCAGCTTGGCGCGCGGCGAAATCGACGTCTCGGAACGGCTGGCGCTGGACTTGCTGTTCTTTTGCGCCCAGGCGCGTGCCGCGACGCGCACCACACCCCGCCTGGCCGCGGTGCGCAAGGCCTACGACCTAGAGCAGAGCGAACCGGTCGACTACGAGACGAGCCACCTGGGCCGCTACGATCCGGCGTGGGTGACGCAGGCGCGCAAGCGTGTCGCTGCCGCGAAAGACACCTGGTCCGCGGTGGCGGGTGGCGAAATGCACCGGCTGAGCGGCCTGGGAGAGCAGTTCTCGCTCGTCGGCGATTCGCTGAAACGCCTGTTCCCGCGCGGTGAACTGCTTGCGACCGAATTGCAGGAGGCGGCCGGAACCACGCTCGATTCCGGCGCGGCACCACCCGCGCCGCTGGCGATGGAAGTGGCGACCTGCCTGCTGTACGTCGACGCGGTGCTCGAAGACGCCGATTTCGACCATCCGCAGCAGCCCGAGCGCGTGCAGCGCCTCGCCCAACGCCTCGCCCACGTGCGCCAGGGCAAGACCCCCGACCCCCTCGAGTCGTGGATGGAAGAGCTGTACCGGCGAGTTTCCGACAAGCAGACGATGGGCAGCGTGGTCCAGGAGCTGCGGGCGTCCTTGTCGGAAGCCGAAAAACACATCGACCACTTCTTCCGCGATACGAGCGACCCCAAGCCGCTGATCCAGGTGCCCACGCACCTCTCGGCGATGCGCGGCGTGCTCTCGGTGCTGGGCATGGACCACGCGTCGGCGGCGCTGGTGAAGATGCGCGACGAGGTGGCGGGGCTGGCGACGGCGCAGGCGGACCTGCCCCAAGCGGCGCAGGCCGGCGTGTTCGACCGGCTGGCGGGAAATCTGGGCGCGCTCGGGTTCCTCATCGACATGCTCAGCGTGCAGCCGCAAATGGCCAAGTCGCTGTTCGTCTTCGATGCCGAGCAAGGCGTGTTGAAGCCCATCATGGGTCGCGGCGACGATCACTCGGCGCTGTCGGAGCACGCAGCCTTGGCGGGAAGCGCCATCGAGCGCCAGCTCATCGACCAGGCGAGCCAACTGGCGCGCGACGCGGCGAAGAAAGACGTCTCCGCGGCCGACCTGGTGCTGGGACTGGAGCGCTTGTCGCTTGGGGCCAGTGCCGCGGACCGCTCGGGCCTGGCGCAGGCCACGCGCAGCGCCCAGAAAGCCTTGACGCAAGCCGCAGACGGCGCCGGGATTTCTGCCGCGCGCGACAGCGTGTCCAAGGCGATGGCGCAGTTCGTCTCGCCCGATTCCGACGTGGCGACGCTGGAACTCGCGCCCGCGACGCCGCCCAAAGTGTTCGACGAGGGCGTGCAGGACGACGAATTGCGCGCCGTGTTCCTCGAAGAGGCGCGCGAAGTCATCGGCGACGCCGCGACCGCGCTGGCCGAGCTGAACGAAACCCCCAGTGAGTTGCCCATCCTCACGACGATCCGGCGCGCATTCCATACGCTCAAGGGCAGTTCGCGCATGGTCGGCTTGAAAGACTTCGGCGAAGCTGCGTGGAGTTGCGAAAAGCTCTACAACACCCGTTTGGCCGAACAGCGTGCCGCGGAACCGGACTTGCTCGATTTCACCGGATGGGCGTTGCAATATTTGGGCGGATGGGTCGAGGAAATTGCCGCGCGCCGCGCCCACGAACACCATTCCGGCGTCGTCGCAGCCCGCGCGCTTGCGCATGCGTCGGACGGCGAGACGCGCGGCGCACGAACCGATGCGCTGATCCGGCCGACCCCGGCGAAGCAGGCGCCAGCAGCGGACCGGCCAGCGCCTCACGCGGCGCCGGTGGTGGCTGCGCCGGCGAGTTTGCCGACGCTTGATTTCGCGTTCGATCTGGACCTGGTGTCGGAAGACGAGCCGGCGCGCGCCGCCGCGCCAAAGGTCAGCGCCGAGCCGGTGCCTTCGGGCGCTGCCGAGTTGCTCGACCCGTTCGATCTGACCCCCACCGAAACGCTGACCTTGCAGCAGACCATGGACGAGTCGGTGGCCGACATTGCCATCGACGTGGTCGACCTCGACCTGGACCAGGATTATTCCGCGGTGCCGGCGGCCAAAGCGAGCGAGCCGATCCGCGTCATGGTGGCCGCCGAACCGCACGCTCCCGACCTGGTGCTCGATCTGCCCGACCTCAGTGCCACGGCGGAGTCCAGCGGCGTGCCTTCGGCGCCGATCCCGTTGCCCGAAGTCATCGACGATGACGAGTCCTTCGACGACGCTGACAACGGCGAAGACGCAGTGAAGGTCATCGGGCCGCTGCGCATCAGCATCGCGCTCTTCAACATTTACCTGAACGAGGCCGATGAACTCTCGCGCCGGCTCACGACGGAACTCGCCGAATGGGCCATGGAGCTGCATCGGCCGATCGGGGAGATTCCGATCGCGCTCGCGCATTCGCTGGCGGGCAGCTCAGCGACGGTGGGTTTTGCGAATCTGTCGAACCTGGCGCGCACCCTTGAGCACGCGTTGACGCGCTCGCAGGCGATCGGTCGAGGCACGCCGCAGGAGGCGCGTTTGTTCGTTGACGCCTCCGAGGAGATTCGGCGCCTGCTGCATCAATTTGCTGCGGGTTTCCTGAAGGACCCGTCGGTAACCTTGTTGTCCAGGCTGGACGAGCACGAACTGAGTTCGGCGCGCTGGCTCGAAGCGGTGACTGCCGCTGCCGACATCCCTGCGCAGTCGCGCCCC
>JBEBHW010000290.1:0-5187 GCA_040081145.1 Burkholderiaceae bacterium | reverse complement strand
CGTCGAACCACGAGTTCTTCGACGCACTTACCGCCTACGGCAACATCATCCTGCCCGGCGTGGCCAAGACCGACCTGCACGCGTTCTGGGACAGCCAGAAGAACTACGACAAGCTCGACTGGGAAACCAAGCTGAACGAGCATTCCTGGCTGGTCGACATCGGACCGATGTTGAGCGAGCCGGCGATCCGCTTCGAAGGCATGGCCGGCGAGTGCATCTGGGGTTGCGCGTGCTGGGTGGTGGTTCCCTACGACGTGCTGCGCGGCGACAAGCTGCCGCCGCCGAACCGCAAGGTGATCTTCGAAGAGGGCATCGCAATGATGACCAAGACGGTGGTCAAGACACCGGGCGGCGACGCGAAGAAGACGGCCAAGGCGCACGCCTGAAGCGAGCGCGGCACTGAACGGCCGGGGTGGCCACTTGCGGGCCGCCCCGGTGCTCATTGTTGAAAAGCAGGTTCGCCGTCTCCAAAATGAGTGGGATATCCCCATAAGGCCACGATGGACGAGCGCATACGCTCTTACTTGATTGCCGCCGAGCCTTACTACCGTTCGGCGGGCAACGAGGTTGCGCTTTTCGGCGCGGCATTGGCACGCGGCCTGCCGATGATTCTGAAAGGACCGACAGGCTGTGGCAAGACGCGCTTCGTCGAGCACATGGCGTGGCGGTTGAAACTGCCGCTGATCACGATGGCGTGCAACGAAGACATGACCGCCTCCGATCTCGTGGGCCGCTACCTGCTGGACGCGCAGGGCACGGTGTGGCATGACGGTCCGTTGACGCTCGCCGTGCGCTACGGCGCGATTTGTTATCTTGACGAAGTGGTCGAGGCGCGGCAGGACACGACGGTCGTGATCCACCCGTTGACCGACGAGCGCCGCATGCTGCCGCTGGACAAACGCGGCGAAGTGGTGCACGCGCACCCGGACTTCCGGCTCGTCGTCTCCTACAACCCCGGGTACCAGAGCGTGGCCAAGGACATGAAACCCTCGACGCGGCAACGCTTCGGGGCCATCGATTTCGATTTTCTGCCGGCCGACGTCGAGACCGAAGTCGTCGCGCATGAAAGCGGCATTGCACCGGAACTCGCGGCGCGGCTGGTGCGCATCGCGCAGCAGTCGCGCGAATTGCGCGGCCGGGGCCTGGACGAGGGCATGTCCACGCGCATGCTGGTGCATGCCGGCGCCTTGATGGCCGAAGGCATCGGCGAACACGACGCATGCGCGCTGGCGATGACCGCGCCACTCACCGACGACCATGAAATGCAGCTTGCATTGGCCGCCTTCGTTGACGCGCAATTCGGGCCACGCCAATGAGGCACCGCATTCGACCCACGCCAGCGGGACGCGCCGAGCCGCGCCCGACCAGCCCCTGGGGCGAACTTGCCCAGCGACGTTTGGCCGTGCTGCGCGAAATCGACGCGCCGACGCACGATAGCCTGCGTCTGGCACTGCCGAATTTGCTGGAGGCGCTGGGCGAAGACACCGGCGTGGCCGACCTGGTTGACCTGATGGCGCAGATTTCCGTGGAAGCACCGGACGCCGCGGTCGCGCTGGCGAGCCGCCTGCAGGTCGAGCCGGAGGTTTTCCCGGATGTTGTGGCGTTGCGTAAATGGGCTTTATACGGGCTGCAACACCATCGCAACGACGCCATGCGGCGCCAGGTGTATTTCGAATCGGAAGACCCGTTGGCATTCGCCGACGAGAGCACCGAGCAAGATGCGGCGCACTTGCTGCGACGGCGCAATGCCTTGCTGCACTACCTGGGCGGATTCGGTTTTCGGCAGCATGGCTTGGACTTGCACGCGCCACAGCCGGCCAAACTCGCGCCGCCGTCTGTTGCCATCGGCAACGAGGTGATTCGCTTCCCACGGCGCCTGCCAGGCGTCGGCGCGCAGCGGCGGGACGCTTTGTATTTCGCTGCCATCGCCCATGCGGCGGCGCACTTGCGCCATTCGCCGCTGCGCCGTGCCGCCGGAAATCGGCTACCCATGCTGCTGGCCGTGATGTCGCTGATCGAAGACTCGCGTGTCGAGCGTCTGATGCAACACGACTTCCCGGGTTTGCAGGCTTTGTGGGGCAGCTTTCACGTCGCGACGCGTGAAAGTGCCGGCTTTGAATTTGCCGGCCTCGCGGCAAGGCTTGCGCGCGCGCTGCACGACCCGCAGTACACGGACCCGAACGAATGGGTGATCAAGGGCCGGCGCCTGTTCGAAGAAGCCGCGGCGGCCGACTTGCATGACCTCGCCGAGTTCGACCACATCGCGCGGCAACTCGCCATCGACATCGAAAAAATGCGCCTGCGCGTTCCGCGCGACTATCGGATTGCCCCCGTGTATCGCGACGACAACGCCTTGTTGTGGAATCTGAGCGCCGAGTTGCCCGAAGATCAAATCAGGACGGTGGTCAAGCGGGATTTCGAACTGCGCCGGCAAGAAGGCCTGCCGCCGAACGTGCGCCGCATCGACGCGGACCTGCGCCGCCATACGCGTTATCCCGAATGGGACCACCGCCTGTCTGCCCTTCGCGAGGACTGGACGACCGTGATCGACAGCCCGCGGCCGCCCCGGCGCGGTGTCCCAGTGCGTACAGCGACGCGCCAGCGCACCCGCGTGCAGGGCTTAGAGCGCACACCGGACCGATCGATACGCCTGGCACGACTGCCCGAGGGCGACGAGTTGGACTTGAACGCCGTCGTGCACAACGTGATCGACCTGCGCGCTCGCCTCGCGCCCGACGGCCGCATCTTCCGCCGCCACGGGAGGCGACGCCGCGGCACGGCGATCGTGCTCCTGATGGATTTGTCGGTGTCCACCGGACGGTTCGTTCCGGGCAGCTTCACGACCGTGATCGAAGCCGAGAAGCAGGCCGCGACGGTGGTGGCGCTGGCGCTGGACAGCGAGCGCGACCGCGTCGCGGTGCATGGTTTTTGCTCGAACGGCCGGCATGAAGTGCAGTACGCGCATATCAAGGACTTCGAGGAACCGTTCGACGCGCAACTGCAAGCGCGCATCGCGAGCCTCTACGGCAGCCAGTCCACGCGCATGGGCGCCGCTCTGCGCCACGCGAGCACGGCGTTGGTCGCGCAGCGGGCGGACCACAAAGTGATTCTGATGTTGACCGACGGCGAGCCTTCCGACGTGGACGTTTTCGACGACGACTACCTCGTCGAAGACGCACGCCACGCGGTGATGAGCGCCCGGGCTCATGGCATACGCACTTTCTGTCTGACGCTGGATCGCCATGCCGACCGCTACGTGCAGCGCATATTCGGTGCGCGCAATTTCCTCATCGCGGACCGTGCCAATGCCTTTGCCGGCCAGACCGGACAGGCCTTGGTGAAGTTGATCGCACATTGATTCGCCGCCCCAAGGAAGCACCATGGCCACCAGCACCTCCGCATCGAAACCCGACCGCAAGATCCCGGTCACGGTGATCACGGGCTACCTGGGATCGGGCAAGACGACGCTGCTGAACCACATCCTGACCGGCCAGAACAAGCGCAAGGTGGCGGTGATCGTGAACGAGTTCGGCGAGGTCGGCATCGACGGTCAACTGATCGAGCAGGACGGCGACGAACAACTCATCGAATTCAACAACGGCTGCCTGTGCTGTACGGTGCGCGGTGACCTGATCGAAACCATTGGCAAGTTGCGCCTGCGCGGAGGAGAACTCGACGCCATCATGATCGAGACCACCGGTCTGGCCGACCCTGCGCCGGTCGCGTCGACTTTCTTCGTCTCCGAGGAAGTGCGCTCCGATACGCGCCTGGATGCCTTCATCACCGTCGTCGACGCAGTGAACCTGGAGAAGAACCTCGAACAAAGCGTCGAGGCGCAGGAGCAGGTTGCGTTTGCCGACATCATCATCGTGAACAAGACCGATCTGGCTTCCGAGGAACAGCTGCAGAAGATCGAGCGGCGGGTGCGCGCCCTCAATCCGCTGGCGCGCATGCACCGCAGCGCGCACAGCGTCATCGATCTGGACAAGATCCTGAACGTCAACGCGTTCCAGCTCGAAGCCAAGCTGCAGGTCGACCCGGCGTTCCTGGACGACCACGCACACGAGCACGACCCGGCGATCAGTTCGATCGTGCTGCGCGAAGACCGACCCATCGACATGAATCGCTTCATGTCGTGGATGGCGCCGCTCTTGCAACGCGAGGGCGACCGCTATTTGCGCACCAAGGGCGTGTTCAACGCCAAAGGCTTCGACGAGCGTGTCGTGTTCCAGAGCGTTCGCATGCTCACGACGATGGCGCGCTTTCAACCCTGGGGCGCGGGTGACGCACGACACACGGAGTACGTCGTGATCGGACGCGACCTGGACCGCGACATGCTCGCCGCAGGGCTGGCCACCTGCATCGCCAGGTAGGTGCATCCATCAATCTACCGGGGAGACATCGACCATGACGAACAAAACGGGAGAGCGCCTCCCAGGCGCCCCAAGGTCGAGAAGACGATGTTCGAGCACGACGGCACGAGCGCCGCGTGCATGTTGCGCGGCTGAGCGCAACCGGGCTTGAATTCGAGGGCAACGTGAAAATCCGCGAAGCACTGGCGATCCTGAGGCGCACCGGCTTCATCGTGCTCATCGTTGCCGGTTCAGCGGCAAAGGTGCAGGCGACGCCCGCTTTCGAAACGCCGCGCAGCTTGGGCCGGGTCGACGCATCGGTGCACTTGCTCGAATCCGTCGCGCGCGCGCAAGTCACTCAATGCTGCGATTCGTTCAGGCCGCCGCGTTGGGCGGCAGCGGCACGTGCCAGCGCCGGCGGCGAGTACCGTCGGCCGCAGGGCGGAATCATGACGGTGCCATTGCGGGTGCGGCATGCCGTGGGCACCACGGGACGCCGCACCACAGGCGCGAGTCGCCTGGGCCGCAGTGCCGGCACGCGCCGCCGGGGTCGGCGCGGCGTGGCGGCGCCGCGCGCTGCGCGTCGAAGACGCCGGCGACCCGCCTCGGTGCGGGCACCCGGCAGACCAACCGGCATGAACGGTGGGAGTGGTTCGCCGGCGGCAAATTCATGCGTACCACGGCATCGCAATCACAGTTTCAGGGTCACGGCACTCGCGTCCGCGGCCTCCCAACAACCCGAAAAAGTGCGTCGCTCAAACGGCGCACCCTCGGCGTTCGTGGCTGCAGCCCAGCTGTCAGCCGTATTGCCGGCGCGCGGAGCAGTCGAATTCGA
>JBEBHW010000289.1:0-5189 GCA_040081145.1 Burkholderiaceae bacterium | reverse complement strand
TTCTCGCTGCTCATCATCACGCTGTCGTTCATCCCCGTGTTCACGCTCGAAGCGCAAGAGGGGCGGCTGTTCTCGCCTCTCGCTTTCACGAAGACTTACGCGATGGCTGCCGCTGCGGGCCTGGCGGTGACCTTGATTCCGGTGTTGATGGGTTATCTGATCCGCGGGCGAATTCCCGCGGAGCGCGCCAACCCGCTGAACCGACTCCTCATCGCGCTGTATCGGCCGGCGCTGGACGCCGTCTTGCGCTGGCCGAAGACGACGCTCGTGGTCGCCGCAATTGCGCTGGCCGCAAGCCTGTGGCCGCTGCAACACATCGGCGGCGAGTTCATGCCGCGCCTTGACGAAGGCGACTTGCTCTACATGCCCTCGGCGCTGCCCGGGCTGAGCGCGGGCAAGGCCGCGGAACTGCTGCAGCAGACAGATCGCCTGATCAAGACGATTCCCGAAGTCGCAAGCGTTTACGGCAAGGCGGGACGCGCCGAAACCGCGACGGACCCAGCGCCACTCGAAATGTTCGAGACAACGATCCAGTTCAAGCCGCGCGAACAGTGGCGCGCCGGAATGACGCAAGACAAGCTGGTCGACGAACTCGACGCCGCTGTGCGGATTCCTGGCCTGGCGAACATCTGGGTGCCGCCGATCCGCAACCGCATCGACATGCTCGCCACCGGCATCAAGAGCGCAGTGGGCGTGAAAGTCTCCGGCGCCGACTTGGCGGTCATCGACCGCGTCGCCGTCGACATCGAGCGTGTTCTGAAAGACATCCCCGGCGTGAGCAGCGCCCTGGCCGAACGCCTGACCGGCGGGCGCTACGTCGACATCGACGTGAACCGCGACTCCGCGGCGCGCTTCGGCCTGAACATCGCCGACGTGCACTCCGTCATCAGCTCGGCGATCGGCGGCGAGAACATCGGTGAGACGATCGAGGGCGCGCAGCGCTTCCCGATCAACGTGCGCTACCCGCGCGAACTGCGCGATACGCTCGCCAAGCTGAACCGCCTGCCTTTCGTCACGGAGCGCGGCGCGCGCCTGGTGCTGTCGGACGTCGCCGAAATCCGCATCAGCGACGGCCCGCCGATGCTGCGCAGCGAAAACGCGCGCCTTTCGGGCTGGGTGTACGTCGACGTTCGTGGGCGCGACTTGAAGGGCGCCGTACAGGACATGCAGCGCCGCGTTGCACAGAACGTGACGCTGCCGCCGGGCTATTCGATCTCCTGGTCGGGCCAGTTCGAATTCCTGGAGCGTGCCACCGCCAAGCTCAAACTCGTCGTGCCGTTCACGCTGCTGATCATCTTCGTGCTGCTCTACCTCACCTTCCAACGCTTCGACGAAGCGCTGCTCATCATGGGCACGCTGCCGTTCGCGCTGATCGGCGGCATCTGGCTGCTCTGGGGCCTGAGCTACAACCTGTCGGTGGCGGGCGCGGTCGGCTTCATTGCGCTGGCGGGGGTGGCCGCCGAGTTCGGCGTGATCATGCTCCTGTACCTGAAGCACGCCTGGGACGAGCGCGTCGTTGCGGGCCGCAGCAGCCACGAAGACCTGCTCGCCGCGATCCGCGAAGGCGCGGTGCAACGCGTGCGCCCCAAGGCGATGACGGTGGCGGTGATCCTCGCCGGCCTGTTCCCCATCATGTGGGGCGAAGGCACAGGCTCCGAAGTGATGCAGCGAATCGCCGCACCGATGGTGGGCGGCATGATCAGCGCGCCGCTGCTGTCGATGTTCGTCGTGCCGGCGGTCTACTTGCTGCTGCGGCGGGGGCGTGCCTGACAGTACGCTGGTGACGCCTCAGAAGAGTGAGATGAGATTCCAGGCGGTTCATGGCGCGGGCGCTCCTTTCGCGAGCGCAAGTGTGCGGGTCGCTGGCCTTGTCAGTGCTTGTGGCTGGCGTGGCTGTCGCCCTTCGCGGCGGCTTTGGTTGCAGCCACATTCACCCGGCCTTTCATGCCCGCGTCATAGTGGCCGGGCTGCAGGCATCCGAAATCGACCTTGCCCGACTTGGTGAAGCGCCAGATCACCTCGCCTGATCCTCCCGGAGCGACCATGACCATGTTCGGATCGTCGTGCTCCATGTCCGGGTGCTTTTTCATCACCTCATAGTGCTCCTCGAGTTCTTTCGCGGTGCCCAGCACGAGTTCGTGTTTCACCTTGCCGGAGTTCCTGACGACGAAGCGGATTGTCTCGCCCTGCTTCACTGCGATCTGCGCGGGGCTGAAGCGCATCGTGTCGCGCATCTCGATCTGTACGGTGCGCGTCACCTTGGCGCCCTTGCCGGGTTCGCCGATCGCTGACGCCTCGTGCCCACCGGCATGCGAGCCGGCGCCCCAGGCGCATCGGGCGACAAGACTCAGCGCCATCGCCATGACGACGGCAGCGGCTTGGGGAGTCATGGAAAGTTCGGACATTGCAGTTTCCTCTCAAGGTTGCTTGTGCGTGCCGGATTCGGCGCCGAGCTTGCGCACCGCCATGGCGACCGCAGCGAAATCGCTGCAGTGGAGAATCGAGGATTCCAACAGCGTCGACCATGTGCATGAGCCAACTATTTTCCACTTGGACCCTGGGCAATTTGCGCCTGCCGAATCGCATTGTCATCGCGCCGATGTGCCAATACTCGGCGCATGACGGCTCTGCGACCGACTGGCACCTGATCCACCTTGGCCATCTGGCGCTGTCAGGCGCCGGGTTGCTGATCTTGGAGGCGACTGCGGTCGCGGCGCAGGGCCGCATCACGCCGGGTTGCCTGGGCCTGTACAGCGACCCGAATGAAACTGCGCTGGCGCGCGTGCTCGACGCGCTGCGAAAGCATTCGCCGATCGCGCTCGCGATTCAGCTCGCCCACGCCGGGCGCAAGGGGTCGAGCCACGCGCCGTGGGACGGCGGCAAGCAGATCCGCCGCGACGAGGCGCTCGCCTGGGAGACGGTGTCGGCGAGTGACCTCCCGCACGCCGAAGGCGAAGACCCGCCGGCAGCGCTCGACCTCGACGGCTTGAAGCGCATCCGCAATCAATTCGTCGACGCGGCGCGGCGCGCCGCGCGCCTCGGCTTGGCCGGCGTCGAACTGCACGGCGCGCACGGTTACCTGCTGCATCAGTTCCTCTCGCCGATCGCGAACCGGCGCATTGACGCTTACGGCGGCAGCCTGCAAAACCGAATGCGCTTTCCGCTCGAAGTGTTCGACGCGGTGCGCGAAGCCTTTCCCGCGGACAGGCCCGTATGGATGCGCCTTTCGGCCACCGATTGGGTGAGCGACGGCTGGGACGTCGAAAGCACGCTCGAAATGTCCCGTGCCTTGCAAGCGCGCGGTTGCGCTGCGATCCACGTCAGCACCGGCGGCGTCGCGGCAGCACAGTCGATCAAGCCTGCGCCCGGCTTTCAGGTGCCGTTCGCGGCGCAGGTCAAAGCCGCAATCGGCCTCCCGACAATTTGCGTGGGCCTGATCACCGAGCCCGAGCAGGCGGAAGCGATCGTCGCCGGTGGCCAGGCCGACGCCGTGGCGCTCGCGCGCGCCATGCTCTCCAACCCGCGCTGGCCGTGGCACGCTGCGGAAAAACTCGGTGCCAAGGTGCAAGCGCCATCGCAGTACTGGCGCGCAGCGCGCGACCCCAAGGCCTTGTTCGAGGGGCTCCGGCACGGCATGCGGTAGGCGTCACTCGGCGGCTCTGCGGGGTCCGCGCCGCGACTGGGGCGGATAGACCCACCACGTCGCCACCACGAGCAGTCCGAACAGCGAATAGCCGAGCACGAACACCCAGGGCGGCGCATCGTAGTAAAGCAGGCGCTGCAGCCAGTGTTCGATGAAACTGCCGCCGTACGTGCCAGCAGCCGCCTTGGCTCGCAGCCACATCTCGAGCGTCGTGAGCGGGCACACGATGCCCAGCCACGACTCGGCGATGACCACGCCGATCGTCGCGAGGTGCGTCAAGCGCAGCCACCAGGCGTTGACCCAGTGCCAGCCCATCCGGTTGCCGGCGAGGATCAGCGCGAGCCCGACAACCACGAACAGCACGACGCCCACGTGCAGCGTGAGCACCGCGTCGGCGAGCCATCGATAAGGCATTTTGTGCGGGCCTGCCGAATCGACCGCAAGACGGGCAAGCGCCGGGCCGCGGGGCGCTCGGATCGGGCGCGCGCTGTCAGCGCAGCATCAAGCCCGGGAGCCGCGGGCCACGCGCCGATCGGCCTTGAGCGCGAGCTTGGCCCTGAGCCTGTCGGCGGACGCACGTTTGGCTCGCGTGGCGTCGCTCTTGTACTCCTTCTCGCCCTGCTTGCGGATCGCAATCGCCTTTTCCAAGGCGCGCTCGTAGCGCTGGATGGTGTACGTCGATTCGCTGCCGATGTAGACGCTGCGGCAGCGCGTGGGCGCGCCGACCTGCGGCAGCGACACCGAAAAACTCGCCTGGCGATATTTGGAGCCGCGGCGTTGGCGAATGATGGGCCCGGAAATCCCCACCGGCAAGTCGCTCGTCTTGGTCTTGTTCGGCAGCTTTTGCAGCAGCGAAGGCGCCGGCAGCTTGGCGATGCGCACAAGCAACTCTTCGGTCGCGCGTGCCAGAGAATCCTTCGGCCCGGCCACGCCGTCGGAGAACATTTTCGTTCCGCCGTAGCGCAGCTGCCAGCCGTGCGTGGCGCGATGGTCGATGCGCTGAATGCATTGCGGCACCTCGAAGCGCTTGCCGTTGTAGATGATGGCTTTGCGAGTTTTCATGGAGAGAACCTCGGAAAATGAACGTCGAACAGCGACGCGCACTATTCTAGTTAGGTTTTGGTCAGGCCTTCATGCGCGCGCCGAGCAGCACAATGCAGACGGCCGCGGCGCAAACTGCGCCCACCACCGTGACGTAGCGCCCGTAGGTGACAAAGCCGAACCTGCGCAAGGTGTGGCTCACGTAGGTCTTCGCGCAATGCGGGCAGCGCACCGTGAACTTGCGCGCGCGGCGCTGGCTCGGCCACTCCCAACCGAGCAGCAATTGCTGCAGGTCACCCAAGCCGCCACGCACAAAGTGCAACTGGGGATCGAGCGATTTTGTGCAATTCGGGCAAATGTCCAAGCGCCGGACTACCTGTTGAGATGAGCGGCATGTCGCGCAGCAGCACGGGCTGCGTGCCGCGCGCGACACTCTCTTCTTGGGGGTCGGCAGCTGCCCCGTTAGGGCAGGCCGCAGCGGCAACGCGCCGCTGCGGCGCGTGCC
>JBEBHW010000288.1:0-5195 GCA_040081145.1 Burkholderiaceae bacterium | reverse complement strand
AGAATCAGTCATCGACGCTAGAATCTTTTTGATGTTGAGGGGCCGCATGAGTTTATCCGCGCCGGTGAATTGGGGGCTGGCGCTGTGCGTTGCGTCATTCTTCGGGTTGGCTGCCTGCGGCCAAAAAGGCCCTCTGACGCTGCCCAAAGCGACGCCGACACAGGCTGCCGCATCGGCGCCGGGTGCACTTCGATGACGCTGCCCGGCGCCCCGCACATCGCCTACCGCAACGCCGACCTGTGCATCGAGCAGTGTTCGCTGCGCGATCTCGCGCGGCGTTTCGGCACCCCGCTGTACGCCTATTCGATGGCCGCGATCGAGCAGGCGCTGCACGCCTATCAGAGCGCCTTGGTCGGACGCGACCACCTCATCTGCTACGCGATCAAGGCGAACTCCAACCTCGCAGTGCTGCAGACCTTCGCCCGCCTGGGATGCGGCTTCGATATCGTCTCGCTCGGCGAACTCGAACGCGTTCTCGCCGCGGGCGGGTCGGCCTCGTCGGTGCTGTTCTCCGGGGTCGGCAAAACACGCGCCGAGATGCGCCGCGCGCTCGAGCTGGGCGTGCTGTGCTTCAACGTCGAGAGCCGGGATGAGCTCGAAGCGCTCTCCGAAGTCGCGACGCAGATCGGCCGCACGGCGCGCATCAGCCTGCGCATCAACCCCGACGTCGACGCCAAGACGCACCCCTATATCTCGACCGGCCTGAAGTCGAACAAGTTCGGCATCGCCCACGAAGACGCGCTGTCCACTTACCAGCGCGCGGCCGAGTTGCCGGGCATCGAAGTCACCGGCATCGATTGCCACATCGGCTCGCAGATCACACAGATCGGCCCGTACCTCGACGCGGTGGACCGCCTGCTCGATCTGATCGAACGCATCGAGGCCCAGGGGATTCGCATCCACCACCTCGATGTCGGCGGCGGCCTGGGAATCACCTACAGCGACGAGGCGCCGCCCAGCGCCACGGAACTCGTTCGCGCGCTGCTGCAGCGCATTGACTCGCGCGGCCACTCGCAGCGCAAGATCCTCTTCGAGCCCGGGCGCTCCCTGGTCGGCAACGCCGGCGTCCTTCTGAGCGAAGTGCTGTACCTGAAGACCGGCGAAGCGAAGAACTTCTGCATCGTCGACGCGGCGATGAACGACCTGGTGCGCCCTGCCATGTACGGCGTGTGGATGGACATCCGGGTGTGCCGCCAATCCGAGGGCGCGACAAGCGTCTATGACGTGGTCGGCCCGATCTGCGAGTCCGGCGACTGGCTCGGCCGCGATCGGGCGTTGAACGTCGCCGCCGGGGACCACATCGCGGTGCTGTCGGCAGGCGCCTACAGCATGAGCATGGCGAGCAACTACAACACTCGGCCGCGCGCCGCCGAAATCATGATCTCGGGCGCACAGGCGTGGCTGATCCGCGAACGCGAGTCGCTGCCCGACCTGTACCGCGGCGAGCGCCTACTGCCCTGAGGCATAAGACGGCGGGCGTCGCGCCGTGCAGAATCGGCCCACCTGAGGAACCGCTGAAAGACAGGCCGACCATGCAACCGATCATTCAAAACCTGCTCGAGACCGACCTCTACAAATTCACGATGTGGCAGGCGATGCTGCACCGGCATCCCGCAGCGCAGGCCGAATACAACTTTGCCTGCCGCAACGAAACCGAATACCCGCTCTCCGATCTCGTGGCGCAGCTCGACGAGCAGCTGGACCACCTGTGCACGCTCGCCTTCAAGGCGGATGAGTTGAGCTACCTGCGTGGCTTGCGCTTCATCAAGTCCGACTTCGTCGACTTCCTGCGCATCTTCCGCTTCCAGCGCGAGTTCATCGAAGTTCGCGCTCACGGGCGTGGCATCGAGATCGTCGCCAAGGGCCCGCAGGTGCACGTCATGGGCTTCGAGATCTACGTGCTGGCGATCGTCAACGAGCTCTATTTCCGTCGCTTCGACGCCGGTCCCGCGCTTGAGTACGGGCGCCGCCGGCTCGGCGAGAAGGTCGAGCAATTGCGCCAATTCGGCAGACAAGCGCAGCGCCGCCATCCGTTCGAGTTCTTCGACTTCGGCGTGCGCCGGCGTTTCTCCGGCGCATGGCAGGCCGAAGTCGTGCGGCGCCTGAAGGAATCGGTGCCGCAGTTCTTCAAGGGCACGTCGAACGTGCACCTGGCGCGCACGCTCGATCTGGTGCCGATCGGCACGATGGCACACGAATTCCTTCAGTCCTACCAGTCGCACGGCGTGCGCCTGCGCGACTTCCAGAAAGCCGCGCTCGAAGACTGGGTGCAGGAATACCGCGGCGACCTCGGCACGGCGCTCACCGACGTCGTCGGCATGGACGCCTTTCTCGCCGACTTCGACCTCTACTTCGCGAAACTCTTTGACGGGTTGCGCCACGATTCCGGAGACCCGGTGATCTGGGGCGAGAAGGCGCTCGCGCACTACGCCAAGCTGCGCATCGACCCGCACACGAAGCGCCTCGTGTTCTCCGACGGCCTCGATCTCGACACCGCGTTCAAGCTGTACGCGCATTTTGGCGACCGCACGCAACTCGGCTTCGGCATCGGCACGAACCTGTCCAACGACACGGGACTGACGACGCTGGGCGTGGTGATGAAACTCGTGCGCTGCAACGGCCAGCCGGTGGCCAAGCTCGCCGATTCGCCGGGCAAGACGATGTGCTCCGACGAAACTTTCCTCGCCTATCTGCGCCAGGTGTTCGGCGTCAAGGCGTAGGCGCCCCCGATCGAGACGCTTGATCGGGGGCGCCGCCGTGGCCCAAGTCACGGTTCGGCGCCGCGCAACCGATCTCGGTTCGAGGCGGGCACCCACCACGTCGATAACCGGCAAGTCCTTCATCCACTTCGGGAACTGCCATGAAACGCTGGATTGCCCTCCTCGCCTGCGCCATCGCCGTGGGCTACGCCGTCACGGCCTGCGGCGGCGGAACCGACCCCACGCCCGACAAGCTGACGATCGTCGGCTCCGGCAGCTGACAGGAGCTCATTGTGAAACTACTCAAGACAGCTCTCTGCGGTGCATTGTTCGCGGCAACCAGCGCCATGGCGCTTGACGCAAGTTCGCTCAAGCTTCAGGTCTACTCCGTCATGCTGTCGGCAAGCCCACTTTGCACGAACCCGGTGACCGTGTTTTCAAGCGCCACACCCACCGAGGTCGACTTCCTGGCCACGCCGACGCTTGGCGCCGGCAACCCTCCCGACGGAACCTACGAATGCGTCATCATCAAGATGTCGGACCTCATCAAGTTCACGCCAAGTGCGACGGGGGGCACGTGCGTCGCGGCCCAGGAATACACGGCCGATGTGTGCCGCACGGACAACGGTGGCACGACGCAGGCGCCCGATACACCGGGTGCGCCGAGCAACTGCAACGGTACCGACCCCGCGCTCCTGTCCGATCGCGTGCACCTTTACCTGAAAACGAACGTCACCGCCGGCGGTGGCGGACAAACATTCCTGCAGCCCACCAGCACCACCAGCACCAACGGATTGCGCCTGACGTCTCCCCTGGTCATCGCGCGCACCGCGAGTTCCAAGTTCAGCGTCAACGCGACGGGCGCAGTGAGCGGTGCGAACCCCACCGGCTGCGGAATGAACCCACCGACATGCGGCTTCTACAAGCTGCCCTGACCCGCTGAATCAGTTCCACACCTCGCGCGCGACCTCGACCACCAGCGCCAGCTTCGCACGCTGCGCTTCCACCGCAATGTCGTTGCCGTGCACTGTGCTGCTGAAGCCGCATTGCGGCGACAAGCAGAGTTGATCGAGCGGCGCGTATTTCGACGCTTCGTCGATGCGCCGCTTCAAATCGTCTTTCGATTCGAGCTGGCCGAGTTTTGTCGTCACCAGTCCGAGCACGACGGTCTTGCCCTTGGGCAGGTGGCGCAATGGCTTGAAGTCGCCGCTGCGTGCGTCGTCGTACTCCAGAAAATATCCGTCGACGTTCATCTCGCTGAGCAGCGCCTGCGCGACAGGCTCGTACCCGCCCTGCGCCGCCCAAGTGCTCTGGAAATTGCCGCGGCACAAGTGCACGGCGAGGGTCATGCCGGCGGGCTTTTGTGCGACGACGCGGTTGATGAAGCTCGCATAGCGGTGCGGCAGCTCGTCCGGGTCGTCGCCGCGAGAGCGCGCGGCTTCGCGCATCTTGTCGTCGCACAGGTACGCGAGGTTCGTGTCGTCCATCTGCACGTAGCTGCAACCGGCCGCGGCGAGCGAGCGCAACTCGTCGCCGTACGCATTGGCCACGTCCTGGTAGAACGGTTCGAGGTCGGGGTAATGCTCGCGGCTGATGCCGGCGCGGCCACCGCGAAAGTGCAGCATCGTCGGCGACGGAATTGTGACCTTGGCCGTGAGCCCCTTCTCAACTCTTGATTTCAGGTACTCGAAGTCAGCGCGCTGAATGTCTTTCACGTGGCGCACCTTGTCGATCACGCGCATTACCGGCGGCGCGAGTTCCTGCTTGCCGTCGGGCTTGGTGATCATCACCGGGATGTCGGTCTTCACGCCGCCGAGCTGCTCGAGAAAGTCGATGTGAAAATAGGTGCGGCGGAACTCCCCGTCGGTGATGCTTTGCAAGCCGACGTCTTGCTGGAACTTCACGATATCGGCGATCGCGTCGTCTTCCACGGCGCGCAGACCCGCCGCATCCAACTCGCCCTTGCGGTGCTTCTCGCGCGCGTCGAGCAATCGCTTGGGGCGCAGAAAACTGCCGACGTGGTCGGCGCGAAACGGTGGGCGGGTGCGTGTGTTCATGAACGTTCTCTCAGTGGACGTGCGCAGACGGCGCTTTGCGAGGTCGATGTTAGTGCCATCGCGCGGGGGGGGAATCTACAAGGGCAAGCCGACGTAGTTCTCCGCCATCGCCGTCGAAGCCGCCACCGAGTTGACCAGATAGTCCAACTCGGCGGCCTGCATCTTCTGGCCGAATCCGCCGCTGTCGGGAAACTTGTGCAGCAGCGACGTGAGCCACCATGAAAAGCGCTCGGCACGCCAGACGCGGCGCAGGGCGCGCTGCGAATAGTTGTCGATTCCCGCATCGCTCTTGTCTCGGTAGTGTTCGACCAGCGCGCTGCCGAGCAACTTCACGTCGCTGGCGGCCAGGTTCAAGCCCTTGGCCCCCGTGGGCGGCACAATGTGCGCCGCGTCGCCGGCGAGGAACAGGCGGCCGAAGCGCATCGGCTCGGCGACAAAA
>JBEBHW010000287.1:0-5202 GCA_040081145.1 Burkholderiaceae bacterium | reverse complement strand
GCCCACGCCCGCACAGAAGGGGCGGGGCCCCTTGACTCACCTGTCCCTGAATGGAGATAAGCCTGATGAAACTGCAATCCAAACTGGCCACCGGCCTCGCTGCGGGCCTCATGCTCGCCGCATTTTCCGGCGGCTCCGCATATGCCGCCGACTTGAAGATCGGCCTGCTCGAAGACATTTCCGGTGACCTCGCGCTGCTGGGCAAGCCCAAGCTCAACGGCTCGCTGCTCGCCGTCGAAGAAATCAACAAGGCGGGCGGCATCATGGGCCGCAAGATTGAATTGATCCACCTCGACCCGCAAGGCGACAACGCGCGCTACCAGGAATTTGCACGACGTCTGCTCAGCAAGGACAAGGTCGACGTGCTGATCGGTGGCATCACATCCGCGTCGCGCGAAGCGGTTCGGCCGATCATCAACAAGACCGACACGCCCTACATCTACACGAACCAGTATGAAGGCGGTGTGTGCGATGCGAACATGGTCAGCAACGGCGCGATTCCGGAGCAGCAATTCTCGACACTGATTCCCTATATGGTCGAGACGTTCGGCAAGAACGTCTACGTGATCGCTGCCGACTACAACTTCGGCCAGCTCTCTGCCGAGTGGAACCGCACCATCCTCAAGGGGCTGGGCGGCAAGGTCGTCGGCGAGGAGTTCATTCCGCTGGGCGTGTCGCAATTCGCGCAGACGATTCAGAACATCCAGAAGGCCAAGCCCGACTGGATTCTCACCATCAACGTTGGCGCCGCGCAAGACTCGTTCTTCGAGCAGGCCGCCGCCGCCAAACTGAACCTGCCGATGGGCTCGTCAATCAAGGTGATGCTCGGCTTTGAGCACAAGCGTTTTGCGCCGCCTGCGCTGAACCGCATGCACGCCACGGCGAACTGGTTCGAGGAAATCGATACGCCCGCTGCCGAAGCCTTCAAGAAGCGCTGGCACGCCAAGTTCCCGAGCGAGACCTACATCAACGACATGGGCTACAACGCCTACACCGCCGTCTACATGTACAAGCAGATGGTGGAGGGCGCGAAGTCGACCAAGCTTGCCGACCTGCGCAAGTTCATCCAGACCGGCAAGGCGTGCATCGAGGCACCGGAAGGCCAGATCTGCATCGACCCGAAGAGCCAGCACACCTCGCACCGCATGCGCCTCATCGCCGTGGGCGAGAAGCACGAAGTCAAGGTCATCAAGGACTACGGCGTGATCCAGCCGTATTGGCTGGGCCAGATCGGCTGCGACCTGACGAAAAACAACGACAAGAAGCAGTACTCGCCTTCGGATCTGCCGAAGAAGAAGTCCTGATCTCCTGACATGAGTCGCGCCGGGCCTTCGTGGCCCGGTGCACTTTCCGTCGAGCAACTTCACTGCGGGCGCGGCCGATGTTCGCTGAACTCTTTTCCATCGTTTATCAGTTCTTCGACGTTTTCGCTTTCCTGATTCTCTCGGCCGCCGGCCTGGCCATCATCTTCGGCATGATGGGCGTCATCAACATGGCGCACGGCGAGTTGATCATGTGCGGCGCCTACGTCACCGTGGGGCTCGTGCATGGCGGGTTTCCGTTGCCACTGGCGCAGCTGTGCGGCACGCTGGCCGCGGGCGTGATTGGCGTGATCATCGAAGTGCTGCTGGTGCGCAAGCTCTACAAGCGCCCGCTCGATTCGCTGCTCGCCACGTGGGGCCTGAGCCTCGTCGTCACGCAAGGCATGCTCATCATCTTCGGCTCGTCGCTCGCCAGCGTGGGAACGCCCAAGGGCAGTTTCAGCGTCGGCGAGTACACGTTCTCGACTTATCGGCTGGTGCTGATCGGCGGCGCGCTGGCCGCACTCGCGCTCATCTACTTCATCTTCATGCGCACGCGCTTTGGCCTGCATGCCCGAGCGACGATGCAAAACGCGGCAATTGCACAAGCGCTGGGCGTGAAGGTCGGCAACGTCTACGCGCTGAGTTTTGGCATCGGCGCGGCACTCGCCGGCTTTTGCGGCGCGCTGTTCGCGCCGACGATGACGCTGATCCCGACGATGGGAGCGACTTTCATCGTCGAAAGTTTCGTCACCGTCGTCGTCGGTGGCTCGAACGTGCTGCTAGGCACTGCGCCCGCGGGGATGTTCCTCGCGGCAGTGCGCACGCTGCTCAACGCGAGCGCGGGGCAAATCGTCGGCCAGATCGGCATGTTGCTCGCCGTCATGGTGATCATCCGCGTCTTGCCCGAAGGCGTGTCGGGTTTGATCGCCAAGCGAACCCGCTGACGAGGCCTGACTTCCATGTTGAATCGACTCAATGGTCCGCAGACGCTCGGCAACGGCCGCGGCTTCTGGCTCACCTTCGGCGTGGTGCTCGCGCTGATGCTGGCGTATCCGCTGGTTGCCGACTCCTATTCGGTAGGCAACATCGCCTACCTGTTGCTGTGGGTCTTCATGGCGCTGGGGCTGTCGCTGATCTGGGGTTACGGCGGAATCCTGTCGTTCGGCCAGACCTTCTTTTTCGGCCTCGCGGGGTACGGCTATGGCGTGCTGGCGATCAACTTCGACGGCGGCGGCATGACCTTCCTCGCGCTGGTGCTCGCCGTCGGCCTGGCGGCGCTGGCCGCACTGCTGCTCGGCTACTTCATCATCTGGGGCGGCGTGGGCGGCGTGTTCATCGGCATCGTCACGCTCTCGGCCACGCTCGTTCTCGCCTTTTTCCTCGGCCACACCGCGGGGCCGGAATTCCACATCGGCCCGGCGCGTCTGAACGGCTACAACGGGATGAAGGGCATGGAGGCGCTGAACATTCCCTGGTTCGGTGGAAGCAATTTTGAATTCGAGGGCGTGAGCCTGTACTACCTGATTCTGGTTCTGCTGCTGCTCGTTTACCTCGGCATGCGCGCGCTCGTGAATTCGCGCTTCGGCAACGTCGTCGTCGCGATTCGCGAGGACCCGCAGCGCGCCGAACTGCTCGGCTACGACACGCGCAAGTACCAGCTCGCGATCTTTGTCATCGGCTCGGCCCTCGCGGGGCTCTCGGGTGCGCTCTACACGTCCTGGGGCCAGTTCATCACGCCGGCGAGCATTGGCCTGCCGGCGGCGGCCATGCCCATCGTCTGGGTCGCGTTTTCCGGGCGCAGCGACATCACGGCAACACTCGTCGGCTCCTTCCTCATCCTGCTCGCGTTCCAGACCATTACCGTGTACAGCCAGCAGGCGGCGCTGATCCTGATGGGCGCGATGTTGCTCGTCACGGTGCTCGTCGCGCCGCAGGGCTTTGCGATCGGCGTCGTGCGCGGCGCTGCCGCACTGCTGCGACGCTTCGGTCTCGGCGTGAAGAAGGGGGCGCCGACGTGACCGAGCTGTTGCGCACGACGGCGCTGTCCAAACGCTTTGGCGGCCACGACGCTGTATCGGAAGTCGACCTGTCCGTCCAGCGCGGTGAAATCCATTGCCTGATCGGCCCCAACGGCGCGGGCAAGAGCACGCTGTTCAAACTCATCGTCGGCACCCACGTGCCCACTGCCGGCACGATCACGTTCGACAGCCACGACGTGACGCAGCAACGACCCTACCAGCGCGTCAAACACGGCATGAGCATCAAGATGCAGACGCCCAGCGTGTTCCGCGAACTCCCGGTGCGGCAGAACGTGCAGATTGCCCTGCAGCACCACGTGCCGCCGGCGCGCCTTGCCGAAGAGCAGGACCGGCTGCTGGAATTACTGGGCCTCAGCGCCGACGCGGCCAAGCCAGCCGGCGAGTTGTCGCACGGTCAGCAGCAGTGGCTGGAAATTGGCATGGCGCTGGCGCTCAAACCGACGCTGATGTTGATGGACGAGCCGACCGCCGGCATGTCGCCCGACGAGACCTACAAGACCGGCGAACTGATCCAGCGCCTGAATGCGCAAGGCATGACGGTCGTCGTCGTCGAGCACGACATGGCGTTCATCCGCCAGATCGCCAAGCAGGTGACGGTGCTGCACTACGGCAAGGTGTTCGCGCGCGGGCCCATCGACGAGATCGTCAGCGACCCGCGCGTGGCTGAAATCTATCTGGGGAAAAAGCATGTCTGAGATTGTTCTCGACGTGCGCGACCTCGCGGCGAGCTACGGCGCGACGCCGATTCTGCAAGGCGTGGACCTGCGCATCGCCAAAGGCGAAATCGTCGGCCTGATCGGGCGCAACGGCGTGGGCAAGACGACGACGATGCGCTGCCTGATGGGAATGCTGCCGGCGTCGCGCGGCTCGATCCAGTTGCAGGGCCAGGACATCACGGCGCTTCCCAGCGACGCGCGCGCGCGCCTGGGGCTGGGCTATGTGCCGCAGGGTCGCGAAGTGTTCCCACGCATGACGGTCGCGGAAAACCTCGCAGTCGGCGAGTTGATCGGCGGGCCGAGCGGCAAAAAGTTGCCGGACCTCGTTTACCAGTATTTCCCGCGCCTGAAGGACCGCCGCAGCCAGATGGCGGGAACGATGTCGGGCGGCGAGCAGCAGCAGCTCGCGATCGGCCGCGTCCTGATCGGCAACCCGTCGCTGATGCTGCTGGACGAGCCCACCGAAGGCATTCAACCCAACATCGTCGAGCTGATCTGCGAGGCGCTGCAGGCCATCCGCAAGCAGCTCGGTACGACGATTCTGTTCGTCGAACAAAATCTCGAAACGATCCAGGCGCTGAGCGAGCGCTGCTATGTGATGGAAAAAGGCCGCACGGTGGCCGCCATCGCCGCCGGCGAGGTCACCGCCGAGAATGTGCGCCAGCACCTGCTGATCTAAGTACCCGCAAACCCCACCAGGAGACGACTCCATGAACTGGCTCAACTCATCGATCATGCGCACGCGTGGCGTCGCGCAGGGGCGCAAGCCCGTGACGCACGCGCTCACCGAAGCGCTGCAAGGCACGTTCCACTACACGATCGGCCCGTACACGACGCCGGTGCTCTCGGTGAAGCCGGGGGACAGGATCGTCGTCGACACGCGCGATGCGTTCGAAGGCAAGGTCAAGACAGTGCAGGACTTGCCCTCCAAGGTGCTGACGATGCCCTTCGTGAACCCGCAGAACGGGCCGATCATGATCGAAGGGGCGGAGCCCGGCGATGCACTTGCGGTCTACATCGAATCGATGGCGCCGCGCGGCCCCAATCCGCGCGGCACGTGCGCGATGATTCCGCAGTTCGGCGCACTCAGCGGCACGATGTTCACGGCGCTGCTCGCCGAATCCCTGCCCGAGATCGTGCGCA
>JBEBHW010000286.1:0-5203 GCA_040081145.1 Burkholderiaceae bacterium | reverse complement strand
CTGCGCCGCCTCGAGGCGCTTCGCTACGTCGAGTGTCTGAGCCGCGCTGCGCTGTTGCGTGCCGCGCTGATGGCGGGCGCGTGCCGCCGCGTGCTCGCGCTGACCTTGCAGTACACGAGCGAGCGAATTCAGTTCGGCCGTGCCATCGGCCAGTTCCAGGCGGTGCAGCACCAGCTGGTGCAGCTCGCCGAAGAGGCGGCGGCAGCGCGCGTGGCGGTGCACGCGGCAGCAATCACCACCGATTCGCGCTGGTGCGTTGCGGCCAACGCTGCCGCCAAGCTGCGCGCCGGCGAAGCGGCGGGGCTTGTGGTGCGCATCGCGCACCACCTGCACGGCGCCATCGGCATCACGATCGAACACGTCTTGCAGCAGAGCACGAGGCGCCTTCTTACCTGGCGTGACGAACACGGCGCCGAGGCGTGGTGGGCGCGCGAGTTGGTCGCGCAGTATCGGCGCCAGGGCGCTGCCGATTCGCGCGGCAGCGCGTGGGCCGCGCTGGTGGCCGCGACGACGCGCTGAGCCTTCGCCGCGCGCTTGCGTTCGCACAGCCCCGCGGCCGCTTCGTCGCGCGCCGCGCCGAGTTGCGCGATGATCGGGGGCGAACCCCTTCAATCCGACGCGTTTTCATGTCCACACCCTTGACCTGCCAGTCCGAGCTGTTCTCGATTCCGCAAGGCCACTGCTACCTGAACAGCGCCTACATGGGCCCTTTGGCCAAGCCCGTGCAGCAGGCGGGAGTGCAGGCGCTGCTGCAACGCGGCGCGCCGTTCAGCATCACCGCAGCCGACTTCTTCAAACCCGCCGAACGCACGCGCTCGCTGTTTGCGACGCTCGTCAACGCCGACCCGGAGCGCGTCGCCTTCGTTCCCACCGCCGCCTACGCCACGGCGCTCGTCGCGAAGAACGTGCAACCGCGCGCCGGGCAGAACGTGGTGATGCTGGGCGAGATGTTCCCAAGCAACGTCTACCCCTGGCGCAACTGGCGTGGCAGTGGTGTCGAGATGCGCATGGTCGCCGCGCCCGCCGCGCCGTGGTCCGCACCCGCGCCCGGCCGCAGCCGCGCAGCGCTCTGGAACGCGGCGGTTCTGCAGGCGATCGACACGAACACGGTGCTCGTCGCCGCCGAGCAGGCGCACTGGGCTGACGGCACGCTTTTCGACCTGGAGCGCCTGGGGGAGCGTTGCCGCCAGGTCGGCGCCGTGTTCGTGGTGGACGCAACACAAACCGCAGGCGCCATGCCCATTGACGTTCGCGTGGTGCAGCCCGATCTTCTGGTCGCCCACAGCTACAAAGCGATGCTCTGCAACTACGGCCTGGGCTTCGCGGTACTCAGCGACCGGTTTCTCGACGCCAGCCCGCTCGAAGAAAGTTGGCTGACACGCGCCGGCAGCGAGAACTTCGCGCGCCTCGTCGACTACGAAGACGCGTACGCGCCGGGCATGCGGCGCTTCGACACGAGCTTGCGAGCGAACCCGACGTTCATCGGCATGCTCGAAGTCGCGTGCCAGCTGCTGCTCGAATGGCAGCCGCGGCGCGTGCGCGAGTATTTGCTCGGCATCGAACGTGAGGCGGTGCAACGCCTGCGCACGCTCGGCTTCGAAGTCGCCGACGAGGCGCAGCGCGCCGCGAACATTTTCGGCGTGAAACTGCCTCAAGGGCTCGCGCCGGAAGCCTGCCGCGAGGCGCTGGCGCGGCAACAGATCCACGTGTCGGTGCGCGGCAGCGCAGTGCGCGTCGCGCCGCATGTCTACAACGACGCGGCGGACCTGCATCGGCTTTGCGACGCGCTGCAGGATTTGCTTCGCTAACGGCCGGCGTGTCCATGGCGGCGGCCAGGGCGCGCGCCGCAGCCGCGTGGCAGCATCGAGTTCTTGCCTACTTGTACAGGTGCCGCATCCACGATCCGCCTCGCGCCGGGGCCACGCGCGTTTCCAGGGGCGACCGCGCGCGCATCAAAACAGACCCGCCTTGCGCGCCGCGTCCAGCACGTAGCGGGCGAGGGTTGCGATTTGTTGATTGACGTCGGTCGACGGCGGGGTGGTCGCCTTGGCGGTCCACATCAGGCGGCCGGTGGCGACGTCGGTCAGCGCGCCGTTCGCGCTGTAGCCGGTTTGCACCGGCCCGGCCTCGCCGCCCAGCGGCACGCCCACGCCCACGCCGACTCCGCCCGCGCTGTGCCGGCCCATGCTGAACCCGCCCACGCCGATGCTGAACGACGGGCCGGGTGCCACGGCCGTGACGTCGGGTGAAATCGTGGCACGCAGGATGGCCGACGTGCCTGCGTCACGCGCGGCGCCGATGAGGGCGCTGGTGGGCGAAGCGGCACCGCCGGAATCGACGCTGTCCGGGGCCAGCACCGGCGTGGCGCCGAGCGCGCTCACCTGCGCCGCCAACTGATCGGCGCACACCCTGCGCACTGCGAGGTCATGCGCGGTGCACGTCACGAACACCTTGGCGCCGGCCAGAGGGTGCCCCGTGAACTGCGGGTCAACCCACTCGGCGTCGACGTTGCGCGTCGCGCAGCCGGCTGCGAACAGCGCGTACGCGATCGTTGCGGCGCGCACGCCGACCCCTGTGCGTGTGCCGCGATGGGCGAATGGAGAATGGCTTGGCATCGATGCTCCCGCTCGCGCGCGGACGGCGCGCTCAACGGGAAAGACTAGCACCGCCTGGGCTGCCTGCTGTTGCGCTTCGTTACCGGGAGTGCTCGGCCACCTCGGCCGCGCGCACGCGCTCGGCGCTTTTCTTCTTTGCAAGGCTCAGGCCGATCGCGGCTTCAACACCTCGGGTGTCTTGGCCAGCGGAAAGCCTTCGTATGGCTTGGACCGGCTCGACTCGAGCTTCCACATCGGCCGCGCATTGGGCACGCCGCCGTCGATGCGAATGTAGGAGCCCGTGATGTAGGACGCAGCTTCCGAGAGCAGGTACACGATCGCTGACGACACCTCGGCCTCGGTGCCGTAGCGTTGCAGCGGCGAGGTTTTCATGAGGCTCTGGAACTTCGCCGCCGTCTCGGGGGCATAGGTGTCCAGGCCGCTGCTCGCGATGAAACCCGGAGCGACCGCGTTGACGCGCACTCCTGCGGCGCCCCATTCACACGCCGCGCTTTCGGTGAACGACAACATGCCGGCGCGCGCCGCGCCACTGTGAGCCATCGTTGGCATGCCCATCCACATGTCGGCAATCATGTTGACGATGGCGCCGCCGTGCGCCTCCATCCACTGCGTGTAAACCTCGCGCGCCACGAGAAAGCCGCCGGTGAGGTTGTTGCGCACCACGGTCTCCCAGCCCTTCAATGTGATGTCGCGCACTGGCTGCGGGTACTGGCCGCCGGCGTTGTTCACCAGGCCGTCGATGCGGCCGTGGACTCCGATGACATCGGCGACCATTTGTTTGACGCCGGGCTCGTCGCGGATGTCGCAGGCGTGGGTGCTGACGCGCACTTGGGTCAGGCCTTCGATTTCGGCCTTCACCGCCTGCAGCTTCTCGACCTTGCGCCCCACCAGCGCGACGCCGGCGCCGAGCGCAGCGAGCTCGTGCGCAGTGCAACGGCCGATGCCGCTGCCCCCGCCGGTGACGATCACGGCCTGGCCGCCGAACAGGTCGGCGCGGAAGGCGGAACGGTATTTCGCTTGGCTCATGGGGATTCCGGTTTGAGCATGAAGTTGCCGTGGCCGATCGCGATCGGCTTGTCGGCGCTGGACTGCCACGCCGTGACGCGCAAGTGCGCGACGCGCTGGCCTTGTTTGATCATGACGACGCTGGCGTGCGTGGCTTCGGCGCGCCCGGTGCGCAGGAAGTCGACGCTGAAGTCGATGATCTTCGGCAGCTCGGCGCTTTCCATGTGCCACAGCAGGTAGAAGATGCCGCTGCATTCGAGAAAGCTGCTCACCGCGCCACCGTGCAGCGCCGGCAGCCGGGGGTTGCCGATGAGCGTGTTCGTGAACGGCAGGGTGCAGCGGAATTGGTCGCCTTCGACTTCAATTCGCAGGCCCATGAACTTTGCGTACGGCACCCACGCCACGAGGCAATTCCAGTCGCCGCTCGCGCGTGCCGCAGCAAGCACTTCGGGCAGCGCGGTCGTCATCGTGTGGGCGTGCCCATGGCGAAGGCCGGCGTGCCGGTGAACATGAAAATCGCCACCGAAGTCGCGATCGGGTCGTCAGGCGTGTCGTGGTACGCGCTGCCGCGCACGAAGGCGAGTTCGCTCGTGAGCTTGTAGCAATGCGCGTTGCCCAGCACCTCGCGCCCCGGCGTGGCCGGCTTGAGGTGGTCGATGCGCAAGTCCAGCGTGGCCATCGCACGCACCCGGTTCAGCCGCACGAAGATCGCCAGGCCCGAGCAACTGTCGAGCAGCGTCGTGATCACGCCGCTGTGCAGCACACCGGTGGCGGGGTTTCCGACGAGGCTGTTCCGGTAGGGCACGCCGATCACGCAGGCGTCGGCCTGGGCGCTGCGCACCTCCATGCCGAGTTCGCGGCTGAAGGGCGAGGCCGTCGTGTACTGCTGCCATTGAAGCAGCAGCGGCGTCGTGTCGGAATCCGAATTCGGCATGGTTGTCGAGCCGTCCTAGAGCCGCTTCGCCACTTCTTCGAGCATCACTTCGGTGGCGCCGCCGCCGATCGCCTGAACCCGCGCGTCGCGCACCATGCGTTCGATGGCGGTGCCGCGCATATAGCCGAAGCCGCCGTGAAACTGCTGACAGTCGTAGACGACGTCGTTCACGAGTTCGCCGCACAGCGCCTTGACCATCGAAACTTCCTTGACGCAGTCGCGCCCCTGCGCGTCGAGCCACGCCGCGTGATACACGAGGCAGCGTGCCGCTTCCACCTGTGCGGCGCGCTGGCTCAGTCGTTGCCGCAGCGCCTGCTTGTCCCAGAGCGTGGCGCCGAAGGCACGGCGTTCGCGCACGTAGCCGAGCGTCAGCTCGATCGCGCGCGCCGCTTCGCCCACCGCCTGCGCGCCGAGCACGATGCGCTCGTTCTGGAAATTGCGCATGATTTGGTAGAAGCCCTTGTGCTCGGTGCCGAGCAGGTTCGCAGCGGGGACGCGGCAGTTGTCGAACACCAGTTCGGCGGTGTCGCTGCTGCGCCAGCCGCTTTTGTCGAGCACCCGGCCCACGTGAAACCCGGGCGTGCCGCGTTCGACGATGAATATCGAGATGGCGCGCGAGCTTTTTGCCGCGCTGTCGGCGAGCTGGGTC
>JBEBHW010000285.1:0-5206 GCA_040081145.1 Burkholderiaceae bacterium | reverse complement strand
TGAAGAAGATCAACAAGCGCATGAACGAAGGCGAGAAGTCGTCGCGCGACGCGAAGAAGGAAATGATCGAAGCGAATTTGCGCCTCGTGATTTCGATCGCCAAGAAGTACACGAACCGCGGCCTGCAGTTTCTTGACCTGATTCAAGAGGGCAACATCGGCCTGATGAAGGCGGTCGACAAATTCGAATACCGGCGCGGCTACAAGTTCTCGACCTACGCCACGTGGTGGATTCGCCAGGCGATCACGCGATCCATTGCGGACCAGGCGCGAACCATCCGCATCCCGGTGCACATGATCGAGACGATCAACAAGATGAATCGCCTCTCGCGCCAGCATCTGCAGGAGTTCGGCTTCGAGCCTGACGCGCCCACGCTCGCCGAGAAGATGGAGATCCCCGAGGACAAGATCCGCAAGATCATGAAGATCGCGAAAGAGCCGATCTCCATGGAAACGCCGATCGGCGACGACGACGATTCGCACCTGGGTGACTTCATCGAAGACACGAACAACACGGCACCGATCGAGGCCGCGATGCAAGCCGGCCTGCGCGACGTCGTCAAGGACATTCTGGATTCGCTGACACCACGCGAGGCCAAAGTACTGCGCATGCGTTTTGGCATCGAGATGTCCACCGACCACACGCTTGAAGAAGTCGGCAAGCAGTTTGACGTGACGCGCGAGCGGATTCGCCAGATCGAAGCCAAGGCGATCCGCAAGCTCAAGCACCCAAGCCGCTCTGACAAGCTGCGCACGTACTTGGACAATCTCTGATTGGCCAAGCACGTACCGCCGCAGGCGGTCGCGGCCACGCAGATGACGCGGCGGAGCTTGCGCCGCAGGCACAAGCTCCGAACGTACTTGAACGATCGCTGAAGCCAAAGGCGCAGCAGAATTGGCCATGGACGTGATGCGCAAGGCAACGGCGCTGGCGCAACGAGCGCTGCGCCGATTGCGCCGCAGGAACACCCGGCGCACTTGTCTCGACATCATGTAGGTCGTCGGGCAGGCTCTGCTGAGCGCGCTGCTGCGCGATAATCCCCGCCCAATGCAACCCTCGCCGAGCGCATGACCCAGATCGTCGAAGGCACGATTCTGTTTGCCGACTTGCGCGGCAGCACGTCTTTGTACGAAACCCTGGGCAATGCCGAGGCGAGCGCGGTCGTCACGCAAAGCGTCGCCTTGCTCGACGGCATCGTGCGCAGTTGCGACGGTCGCGTCGTGAAGACGCTCGGCGACGGCTTGATGGCGATGTTCTCGCGTCCGTCAAGCGCAGTCACCGCCGCCGACGACATGCATGAGTCGCTCGAACGCCTCGGCCCGGCCAGCGGCGCCGCCCCCGGTCTGGCGCCGCTCAAGCTGCAGGTGGCACTCGCGCACGGCGAAGTCGTTGAAATGGCGGGAGACCTTTTCGGCGACGCCGTGAACGTTGCAGCACGCCTGCTCGACCACGCCGGCGACAACGAGACGCTGGTCACGGCAACCGTGCTGGCCAACCTGGACGAGAGCACGCGCGGGCGGTTTCGCAGCCTGGACCGCATGCAATTGCGTGGCCGCACCGAACCGGTTCATGTGTATTTGCTCGAAGCGTCGCGCCGCTTCGGCGACACCGCGACCACGGCATTCGGCGACATGGCGGTCGTTCCCGAACCCGAAGGCATCCGTCTCATCTGGCTCGACCTGAACCGCGTCTATTCGGGCGCGAATTTGCCCGTGGTTCTGGGGCGCAGCCCGCAGGCGGCGTATTGCATCGACGACAACCGCGTCTCGAGATCGCACGCCCGCATCGACTGGCACGGCGGCACCTTCCAGCTCACCGACCTCAGCTACAACGGCACCTACGTGCGCTTCGATCACGACCCGGAAATCATCAGCCTGCGCCGCGGCACCTGCACCCTGCACGGCAGTGGCCTGGTGGGGCTGGGGACTCCGCCGCTGGAGCCTTCGAGCCCGAGCGTGCGCTTCGAAGTCATGAAATTCGGCGACACGCAACCGCAACCCGCGGGCGAATTCGGCGACGAGAACTGAGAGTCCGCGCGCATGCGCTTTCGCCCCGAGCCCGAACGCGCCCATGGCAGCGCGCCGCGCACCGCCGTGTTGCTGTGCAACCTGGGCACCCCCGATGCGCCCACGCCCGCGGCACTGCGGCGCTATCTCGCTGAATTTTTGAGCGACCCGCGCGTCGTGGAGATTCCGAAGTTGCTCTGGTGGCCGATCCTGCACGGCGTCATCCTGCGCGTGCGACCCGCCAAATCGGCGCACAAGTACGCAAGCATCTGGACGCCCGAGGGCTCACCGCTCCTCGTCTGGACCGAAAAACAAGCGAAGCTGCTGCGCGGCCACCTCGGCGAGCGCGGCCACGACGTGACGGTGCGCTTCGCGATGCGCTATGGCAACCCACCGATGGCGAAGGTGCTCGATGAGCTCAAGGCGCAGCACGTGGAGCGCATCCTGGTGCTACCGCTCTACCCGCAGTATTCGGGGCCCACCACGGCGAGCGTGATCGACGCGCTGGGGGCCTGGTCACAGCGCGTTCGCGCGCTTCCCGAACTGCGTGTCGTGAACCACTATCACGACGATCCGGGTTACATCAACGCCTTGGCGCGCAGTGTCAGCGAACACTGGCAGATCCACGGGCGCCCGGACCAACTGGTGCTCAGCTTTCACGGCGTCCCCAAGCGCACGCTGCTGCTCGGCGACCCGTATCACTGCGAGTGCCAGAAGACGGCACGCCTGCTCGGGCAGCGCCTCGGCCTGAGCTCCGAGCAGCTGCAAGTGACGTTTCAAAGCCGCTTCGGCAAAGCGCAGTGGCTTCAGCCCTATACCGCGCCGACGCTTGAGGAGTTGGCGCGGCGCGGGCTGCAGCGCGTCGACGTCTTGTGCCCGGGCTTTGCCGTCGATTGCCTGGAGACGCTCGAAGAGATCGCCAAGGAAGCGCGCGACTCCTTCCTGCATGCCGGCGGCAAAGACTTTCACTACCTGCCTTGCCTGAATATTCGCCATGACTGGATCGCCGCGCTGGCCGATCTGGCGATTCGCCACATGCAAGGTTGGGACACCACGCGCAAGGCCGGCGATCCCGACCGTGAAACGCAACGCACACGCGCACTCGCGATGGGCGCGCCGCGCTGAGGCGCTGCGGCCCGGCCAGTTCCCGAACTCAGGCGCGGCGCCGCCAGTACGGCATGAGTCGCGGCACGACCAACAAGGCGACGATCACCACGAGCAGCCCCGCCGACATCGGCCGCTCGATGAACACGCTCCACTTGCCCTCGCCGATCGACAAGGCGTTGCGCATTTGCGCTTCGGCCAGCGGCCCGAGGATGGCGCCCACGATCACCGGCGCGGTGGGGAAGTCGAAGCGGCGCATCACCACGCCGAGCACGCCGATCGCATACAGCAGCACCAGGTCGAACGCCGACTGGCGCATGCCGTACACGCCCACCGTGGCAAAGATCAGGATGCCGGCGTACAGGTAAGGCTTGGGAATCTTCAGCAACTTGACCCACAGCCCGATGAGCGGCAAGTTCAGGATCAACAGCATCACGTTGCCGATGTAGAGCGACGCAATCAGCGCCCACACCAGCGCAGCGTTCTTGTCGAACAGTTGCGGGCCAGGCTGGATGCCGTAGTTCTGGAACGCGCCGAGCAAAATCGCCGTCGTGTTCGATGTGGGGATTCCCAGTGTCAGCAAGGGAATGAGGGTGGCCGTCACCGCCGAATTGTTCGCCGCCTCGGGCCCGGCAACGCCTTCGATCGCCCCGGTCGTGCCGAACTCTTGCCCGTGCCGCGAGAGTTTTTTCTCCGTCGCGTAGCTTAGGAAGGTCGGGATTTCGCTGCCGCCGGCGGGAATCGTGCCAAACGGAAACCCGATGAAAGTGCCGCGCAACCACGCCGGCCAGGAGCGGCGCCATTCGTCGCGAGTCATGTGCACCTTGCTCATCGGGTTGCGTGTCTCGACGACGCGGCCCTCGAACAGCACCGCGTAGAGCGACTCGCCCACGGCGAACAGGCCCACCGCGATCAACACCACTTCCAGGCCGTCGGTCAGTTCGGAGATGCCGCCGGTGTAGCGCGCCTGCGCGGTGATCTGGTCGATGCCCACCAGCCCCATCGCCAGGCCGATGAAAAGCGCCGTCAAGCCGCGCAGCGCGCTCTTTCCGAGCACTGCGCTGACAGTGCAAAACGCGAGCACCATCAGCATGAAGTACTCCGGCGGCCCCAGCTTCACGGCATGGATTGCGACCAACGGCGCGAACAGCGTGACGAGCACGGTGGCGATCGTTCCCGCAATGAACGAGCCGATCGCCGCGCTCGCCAACGCGGCGCCGGCGCGGCCGTTCTTCGCCATTTTGTTGCCCTCCATCGCCGTGACCATGGACCCCGATTCGCCCGGCGTGTTGAGCAGGATCGACGTCGTCGAGCCGCCGTACATGGCGCCGTAGTAGATGCCGGCGAAAAAAATCATCGACGCGGTCGGGTCGACCTTGAGCGTGATCGGCAACAGCATCGCCACCGCCGTCGCCGGGCCGATGCCGGGCAGCACGCCGATCGCCGTGCCTAAGGTGCAGCCGAGCAGCGCCCACAACAAGTTGATGGGCGTGCTCGCGGTGGCAAAGCCCTGCAGCAAGAGGCTGAGAATATCCATCAGTGCTTTCGCATCAGTTCTTTCGCATCAGTGCTTTCGCGTCAGAGCCAGCCGGTGGATGTCAGGCCCGGCAAGGCGATGGCGAGGAGTTTCGTGAACATCCAGAACACCGGCGCGGCGATTGCGGCGCCGATCGCCGCGTCGACGATCCACGCGCGCAGCGACAAATCGAGCTGGCCCTGCGCGATCTTGAAGCCGCGCACCGCGAGCACGAAGCAGAGCGTGCAACTGAGGATGAAGCCGAGCGTCGTGATGAGCGCCGCGGTGCTCAGCACGCCGGTCGAGACCCAGGCGAAGCCCAGCCACTCGCCGGGCGCGAACGTGGCGGCTTCTTCGACATCGAACCAGCCGCCGCGCGACGCTTCACGCAACAACGCTGCGCCGCAAGCGAGCAGCGCGACGCCCACGACCCAGGGCAGGAAGTTCGGGCCGACTCCGGCATACCCCGCGTCGGAGCTGATCGTCGTCGCGCCGCCGACGAAGAGCGCACCCAGGCCCAGCACCCCCACGCCGACGAGCGCTTCATAGTGCCCCCAGGGCCGGGCCTGTCTCTTATACA
>JBEBHW010000284.1:0-5237 GCA_040081145.1 Burkholderiaceae bacterium | reverse complement strand
GACCTGGAGGAGGTCTGGCTCAATCTGGCGCATGAATTTGAGCCGCGCGCTGCGAAAAAGCAGATCTCGCTGTCGGTTGACTTTTCCGTGCGCGTGCTCAGCGGCCACGCGTTCGCGTTGTCGCTGCTGCTGCGCAACCTGGTCGCCAATGCCATCAACTACACCCCTGCAGGCGGCCGGGTGCGGGTCTCTTCCGCAACCGAAGGCGAAGTGCTGCTGCTGCGGGTGGACGATTCCGGCCCGGGCATTCCAGCGATCGAGCGCGAGCGTGCGTTCGAGCGTTTCAATCGCCTGGGCCTGACGCAAATCGAAGGCGTCGGCCTGGGCCTGTCGATCGTGCTGTCAGTGGTCGAGTTGCACCACGCTGCGATCCGACTGCTGGATTCGCCGCTGGGCGGCCTGCGAGCGCAAGTCGCGTTCCCCATGTTGTCGGCCGCGAGTCCTCCCCGCGCAGGCGATTCGCCTGGCGCGCCGGGCGCCACAGCAAGCCTGGGCTGATCGCGCGGGTCAGCCAGAGGCCCCGGTGCGTGGCGGCCGCGGGTCTTTGATCCGGTGCGTTGCTTCGACAGCTGCATTTCATCGCCATCGCATCCGCTCTTGCGCGTGGGTCGCTCCGGTGAAGTCTGCGCGTTATGCCACGTCATTCATCGAGCCGCGGCACCGCTTCTCTCAATTCGAATGAGGGGCGGGCATGAGTATTTGTGAATAAATCTGGATTGCCTGATATATTATTTATATTAAGCTTCCTTTGCATTAATAAATTCGCACCCCTAAGGTGAGGGGTGGGTTCCAAATTCCGTGGATATGCAAGCTTAAAGAGACGATCGAAAATCTAATATTGATGGGTTCACCCAGCGGATTTCAACACGGATTGAAATCAAATCCAAGGCCGACGCCATCACGATCTGAGCCTGTCGGTTTGCATGGGTAAAACAGGGCCTACCTCGGTGGACGCAAGGTCGGCTGGGAGTTGCCTTCGCTCATCGAAGATGCAGCGGCGCAATTAAGCGTTCTTACAGTGGAAATCTGTTCACCGGGGACCGACCCTATTGGTCAGGGGGGTGCCAACGCATTTACTTGCAAAACCCCAAAACAGATACTGCATCCATGCCGGGATTGACGGTCTGTCGAAATCATTGAGGCGACAGGTTCAACCGAATCACCCGGCAGGGTCTATTTCGCAGGGGTCTTGGTGGGGATTGCAAATGCACCGGAAGCATTTAACCGGACGCTGCACGCCCGCCGAGCCGAATCAGTTGGTCAACCCGCAGGGAGCATCATGAGCAAGCGTTTCAAATTCGAGACCAAACCCGTCGCCAGAGCCGTCCTCACCTTGACGAGCCTGCTGGCACTCGCCTCGGCGTCGCGCGCCGGCCCGGGTTTCGGCGACGCGTACGACTTGAACGGTACGCCGTTCATCATTCCGACCTTTTTCGCCAGCAGCCCGGCGGGTGAGCGGCTCTGGGTGGACGGCACGGGCGCCGCCGCCGCGCTGCTGGGGGCCCCGGGCGGTTATGACCCCCTGAACCAGGCGGCGTACAAGGCGGCGGTCGCGGCGCTTTACCCGAACGCAAGCTACCCCGGTACGGGCAAGGCGCTGCGAAAATTCGTCGATGCGCTGCCGCTGCCAGCGGGTCACGCCCTCGCGTCGGCGCAGGTGGGCTACAACGCCGCTGCGGGCAAGGTCACCCTGACGGGAGACGCTGCCGCTGAGAAGTACATTCCGCTGGCCAAGGCCAAGAAGTGGGTCAATCCGCAGGGCGCTCTGACCGGCGACGACTACGTCGAAATCGCCGTCGTCGAGTACAGCGAGAAGTTCCACTCCGATCTGAAGAAGCCCACGACGCTGCGCGGCTACGTGCAGATCGACCAAGAAGCGAGCAACGGCCGCACTTCGCTGCCACTCAGCAAGTCGTTCCCGCTGAAGTACCCCGACGGCAGCGCGATCATGATCAATGGCACCGACGCCAACGGGAAATTGACCGGATTGAAAGTGCCAGCGCTGGCCTACGACGCGCCGCACTACCTCGGCCCGATCATCACGGCCACCAAGGACACGCCGACGCGCGTCAAGTTCCTCAACCTGCTGCCGGTCGGGCGCGCGACCATCGCCAACGGCGCCGTCGTGGCGCGCAATGGCGACTTGTTCCTGCCGGTCGACCCGTCGATCGCCGGTGCCGGCTACGGCCCCGACGGCATGCACCTCTACCCGCAAAACCGCGCGCTGATCCACCTGCACGGCGGTGACACCCCGTGGATCAGCGACGGCACCCCGCATCAGTGGATCACGCCTGCGGATGAGTCCGATGCTGCGAATCTGAAGTCGGTCGCCGCGGACACGAGCATCGACCCGAGCGTGCTGCCCAATTTCCTGCGCGGTGCAGGCGCTCTGAATGTGCCCGATATGAACGACCCGGGCCCCGGCGCGATGACCTACTACTTTCCCAACGGCATGTCGGCGCGCATGGAGTGGTACCACGATCACTCGGTGGGCATCACGCGCCTGAACGTGCACGCCGGCATGGCGTCGGCCTACCTGCTGACCGACCCGGTCGAGCAGGCCCTGATCGCCAGCGGCGCGCTGCCGGGGCCGGAGGCGACGATCCCGCTGATCCTGCAGGACAAGACCTTTGTTCCCGACGACATCGCGCTGCAGGACGCGCGCTGGAACACCGCCGCGTGGGGCCAGCCCGGCGACATGTGGTACCCGCATGTCTACGAAACCGTGCAGGACCCGAACCAGGACACCAACTTCAACGCCGTCGGCCGCTGGCACTGGGGCCCGTGGTTCTGGCCGTCGTTCCCCTCGGCCTACATGCTGCCCAGTGGCGCCTACGGCGACGTGACGACAGTTCCCGAGGCATGGATGGACACGCCGGTGATCAATGGCGTGGCCTACCCGACGCTGACCGTGGAGCCCAAGCCCTACCGTTTCCGCGTCCTGAACGCGTCGAACGACCGGCTGTTCTCGTTCAATATCTTCGAGGCCGACACCGACCCCGCAGTGACCGCGGCAGCCGGCCGCCCTGGCACCGAAGTGAAGATGATCCCAGTGCAAGCCTGGGCCAATCTTTGTGCGCCTGGAGTGACCAAGAGCATCAACGGCTGCACGCCCGAAATCTGGACCACCGACGTCTACGGCCACAACGGCGGTGTGCCGGATCCGGCGACGCAGGGCCCGACGATGTTCCAGATCGCCAACGAGGGCGGCCTCCTGCCCGGCGTGGCGCCGAAGGACGCCACCCCCATCAGCTACCTGCTCGACAAAGGCCGTGCCGCGGTGCTCAACCTCGACTACGGCACCAGTGGTCTGACCCTGGGCAACGCCGAGCGCGCCGACCTGGTGATCGACTTCTCGAAGTACGCCGGCAAGACGCTGATCGTCTACAACGACGCCGGCGCGCCGATCCCGGCAGGCGATCCGCGCAACGAATACTTCACCGGCTACGGCGACAACTCGGCCACCGGCGGCGCAGAGGACACGCGTCCCGGCTTTGGCCCGAACACGCGCACGATGATGCAGATCGTCGTCAGCCCGACACTGGTGGGCGGTTTGCCACCGCCGGCCCCGCTCGAAGGCGATCCGGCCAAGGTCGCTGCCCTGGACCTGGCCATCAAGACCGCTTACGCGCTCGCCCAGGAGCCGCCTGTGGTGGCCCAGTCCGCCTACAACGGCGCGCTGAACACCAAGAATCCGCTGCGCGTGCAGTGGAACGACACGAAGGCCTTCGCTCACATCTACACCGGCTCGCTCAAAGAGCCGACGTTCAACTTCGTCCCCGGCACGACGGGCGCAGCGTTCAACTCGGTGAAGGTCACGAATCCCGGGGGCGGCTACGTCGCGCCCCCGACGGTGACTCTCATCGGTGGCGGCGGCACCGGTGCCACGGCCAAGGCCTCGCTCAAGATCGACAAGCTCTACGTCGTCGACGGCGGCAGCGGCTACAAAGTGGCGCCCACCGTGACGCTCACCTCCAACGGCGCGGGCAGCGGCGCGATGGCGACCGCATCGCTCGGTGTCAAGTCGGTCACCGTCACCGCGGGCGGATCGGGCTACAGCCTGGGCAATGTGGTGGCGGCCACGGTCACCAGCGGCGGTGTCTACACCCCGGGGCTGAGCACGGTCGCACTGACCAACGCGGCGAGCAACCGTTACCCCGGCAACCAGGTGCCGACCGTCACCATCAGCGATGCCACCGGCGTCGGCGCCACCGCCATCGCGGTCATGGCAGGCAGCGGCACGACGCGGCGTGTCGCGTCAATCAGGATCACGAATCCGGGCCATGGATATAGCGCAACACCCACCGTGACGATCGCTGCGCCCAGCGCCACGACAGGTGTTCGCATCGCCGCAGTGGTAGGCCCGGTCACGACCGCAGTGTTTGCGCCGACCGTAAGCTTCCCGACGCCACCCGGCGGCGCCCCCGCGACCGCGAACGTGCAATTCGACGCCGCGGGCGGTGTGGTCACCGGCCTGACGCTCACGAGCGGCGGGCGCGGCTACAGCGCAGCCCCGGTGCCGACATTCGTGGGCGGCAGCGTCGCTACACCCGCCACGGCGAGCACGACCGTCGCAGCCCTTCCGACACTCGTGTTCCCGATGCCGCTCGGCCGCAACCCGGTGCGCGCCGCAGCGGTACCGATCGTGAGTGCCGCCGGTGCCATCACCGGCGTGACGATGACGAACCAGGGTTCGGGCTACACCGTCGCGCCGAGCGTCACGGTGGCGGGCAGCAACACATCGGCGAAGTTCGCCAGTGTCGCTGGCGTCGCCGAGGTGCTGCTGGACATCCCCGACCCCCTGAACCCTGACAGCGCGGGCGGCGGTGGCTACACTGATTTGTCGACCGCGGCGTCCGACCCGGCCAACCTGGCCCCAGGCCTGACGATCACCTTCACGGCACCACCCGTTGGCGGTACCGCGGCCACTGCCGGCGCCACCGGCAAAGTGTTCGACATCACGCTGAGCAACGCCGGCACGGGCTACACGAGCGCGCCCACGGTGAGCGTCAGTGCACCCACGCCGAACCCGGTGCTGAACCCGGTGTTGACCACGGCCACGGCGCAGGTCGACACCGCCAACGGCGGTGCGGCCACCGGCTCGATCCTGGTGAAGACGAAGGCGATCCAGGAGCTCTTCGAGCCGACCTACGGGCGCCTGAACGCAACCCTGGGGGTGGAGATTCCCTACACCAGTGCGCTCACGCAGACCACCATCCCGCTGGGCTATGTCGACA
>JBEBHW010000283.1:0-5244 GCA_040081145.1 Burkholderiaceae bacterium | reverse complement strand
GAATCTGCCACGCGCTCATCGGCGCAAGCGCCGCGCCGTGCACGCGCAGGTTTTCCATTCGGGCGCGCATCGTGAAGCCGAAGTCGCCGAAAGTCTCATAGAACTTCACCCCGTGGTAGCCCGGGGAAGGCTCGGTCATGCCGGGGAATTTTCCGTTGTCCCAGGCAAATGCGCCGCGCGGCTTGCCATGCTCGACCATCACGCCCGCCAGCGTGGTGCCGTGGCCGCCGAGGTATTTGGTGGCGGAGTGCACGACGATGTCCGCGCCATGCGCGATCGGGTTGCAAAGAAACGGCGACGGCACGGTGTTGTCGACGATCAGCGGCACGCCGTGCGCGTGCGCGACGTGGGCGACCGCAGCGATGTCGAGCACTTTCAGGCTCGGGTTGCCCAGCGTCTCGGCGAATACGGCGCGCGTGTTCGGCTGCATCGCGGCAGCGAACGCCTCGGGCCGCGATACGTCGACGAAACTCGTTGCGATGCCAAAGCGCGCCAGGTTCACCGAGAGCATCGTCACCGTGCCGCCGTAGAGCGCGCCAGCCGCGACCAGATGGTCGCCTTGTTGAAGAATCGTCAGCAACGCCATCGCTTCGGCGGCCATGCCGCTGCTTGAGGCCACCGCGGCGCGCCCGCCTTCGAGGGCCGCAACCCTTTCTTCGAGCGCAGCGACGGTGGGGTTGGACAGGCGCGAATAGACGTTGCCGAAGGTCTGCAAGTTGAACAGCGACGCCGCGTGGTCGGCGCTGTCAAAAACGAAACTCGTCGTCTGGTAGATCGGCAAGGCGCGCGCGCCCGTCGCCGAATCCGGAATCTGCCCAGCGTGAATCGCCAGGGTTTCGGGTTTGAAGATCCGATCGGCCATGCGTTGATTCAAGCTCTCATTGGCCGGCGCTAAATCGGCCGCTTCGCCGAAATTACCCGCGTGTTCACGCCCGCCCAGTGCAAGCCGCCGAACAAACGCGCGTGTTCGATCTTGGCGCAGCGGTCCATCACGCCGTCCAGGCCGGCGGCGCGAACCAGCACATCGGCCTCGTGGTTCATCACGCCGATCTGCTGCCACAGACATCTCGCGCCGATGCGGATCGCTGCCTGCGCGATCGGCAATACGTCTTCGCTGCGCCGGAATACATCGACCATGTGTACCGGCTCAGGAATGTCCGTCAGGCTCGCGTAGCAGCGCTCACCCAGCACTTCGGTATAGCGAGGGTTCACCGGAATTACGCGGTAACCGTGCTGCTGCAAGTACTTGGCGACGAAGTTGCTCGGCCGATGCCATTCGGCAGACAAGCCGACGATCGCGACAGTGCGGCATTCGCGCAAGATGCGGCGCAGGGTGGGAATGTCGTCGTTCATGCGGCGAGGTGAATTGAGGCGGAACGATACACGAGCGAGTCACGGAATTGAAAAAGCCCGCAGCGTGTTGCGCTGCGGGCTCTCGCGAACGCCCCGTGGAGATATGGAAACCCCGGGCCGACTCGGCGCTTGAAGGGTGGCGTCGCGCTGCGCTCTCAGCCGTGCTTGCGGTCGAAGAACTGTTCGTCTTCGGTCGAACCCTTCAGCGCCCCGGTCGACGCGTCGCGCTCGATCGTCGTCGTCACCGCGTCGAAGTAACCCGTTCCAACTTCGCGCTGGTGCTTGACTGCCGTGAAGCCCTTAGAGGCTGCGGCGAACTCGGCCTCTTGCAGCTCGACGAAGGCGCTCATGTTGTTGCGCGCGTAGCCGTGGGCCAGGTTGAACATGCTGTAGTTCAGGCTGTGGAAACCGGCCAGCGTGATGAACTGGAACTTGTAGCCCATCGCGCCGAGTTCGCGCTGGAACTTGGCGATCGTCGCGTCGTCGAGGTTCTTCTTCCAGTTGAAGCTCGGGCTGCAGTTGTAGGCGAGCAGCTTACCCGGGAACTTCTTGTGAATGGCCTCGGCGAACGTCTTCGCGTAAGCGAGGTCGGGCTTGCCGGTTTCGCACCACACCATGTCGGCCACTTCGGAGTAGGCAAGGCCGCGCGATACCGCCTGCTCGAGTCCCGGCTTGCTGCGATAGAAACCTTCCACGGTGCGCTCGCCCGTCAGGAACGGCTGGTCGATCGGGTCGACATCGCTCGTCACCAGGTCAGCGGCTTCGGCGTCGGTGCGTGCGATCACGAGCGTCGGCGTGCCCATCACGTCGGCCGCCAGGCGCGCCGCAGTCAACTTCGCCACCGCTTCGCGCGTCGGCACGAGCACCTTGCCGCCCATGTGGCCACACTTCTTCACCGAGGCGAGCTGGTCTTCGAAGTGCACACCCGCAGCGCCGGCTTCGATCATCGCCTTCATCAGCTCGAAGGCGTTGAGCACACCGCCGAAGCCGGCCTCGGCGTCGGCGACGATGGGCGCGAAGAAGTCGATGTCATTCTTCCCTTCGGACCACTGGATCTGGTCGGCGCGCTGGAACGTGTTGTTGATGCGCTTGACGACCGTCGGTACCGAGTTGACGGGGTAGAGCGACTGGTCGGGGTACATCTCGCCAGCCGAATTCGCGTCTCCAGCGACCTGCCAGCCCGACAGGTAGATCGCCTTCAGGCCGGCCTTCACCTGTTGCAGCGCTTGATTGCCGGTGAGCGCACCAAGCGTATTGACGAACGGCTCGGTGTTCACGAGCGTCCAAAGTTTTTCGGCGCCGCGCCGCGCGATCGTGTGTTCGATCGGCAGCGAGCCGCGCAGTCGCACGACGTCGGCAGCGCTGTAGCTGCGCTTCACGCCTTTCCAGCGCGGATTGTTCGCCCAGTCTCTTTCGAGGGCGGCGGTTTGTTGATCGCGAGGCACTTGAGTCATGGAGGGCTCCGTGGAAGGGTTGATCGGTTGCACTGAATTTGTCCCGCCAAGGGTAGCGTCGAATACCTTCCTCCGATGACTTATGTCTTATATAAGACTAAATAATTGTGCCCAATAAATCAACAAGTTAACACCCTCATGCCGCTATGCGGAATGACGCCATCCATAATGAGAAATGCAGGGAGGCTGAAAGACGGCATGATTTCGCATTGCGACATACTGCCCGGGCTCTGTGAAACACAGCCGCCAAGAACCCACCGTCGTGAGGCGCCGCCGGAGAATCCCACCTTGGTTAGCGGCCAAGCGGTTGAGGCTCAAGCCGCGACGACCCTGAGCGCCTTTTGCATCACCGATTGGTTTCGCCCCTTTCGGGCGCGTTTGCCAACGTACGGCGCGAGTGCGCTGGCGCTCAAAACCTCGTCCTTCGGCTTGCCGCCCCGTCCCGTGCCCAGAACCCGCAAGCCCTGAGTGAACGCGGCAACACTGACGAGCGCGTCATTCGCATCCAGATCGATCAGCGTCAAGCCGCGCCCGCCGTTGGGCTGCACCTTGATCTCATTCAGCCCGAACACGAGCAGCCGCCCTGCAAGCGACAGACATCCGATGCGCGTTGCGCCGCCGATGAAACTCGGCGGAAGCAGCTTCTCCTGAGGCTCCAAACTCAGAAACGCCTTGCCGCCCTTTTGCCGCGAGATCAGGTCTCCGACGCGCGCGAGCAGACCAAAGCCGCCCGTCCCGGCGAGCATCAGAGCGAGTTGCGCCGACCCGGCGAAGTAATGCGCAGGCGTGCTTCCCGACTCGAGGTCGATGAGCGACGTGATCGCCACCCCATCGCCGCGCCCACCCGGCAGCACGCTCACGCCGACGGAATAGACGCGCCCGTTGCTGCCGAACACGAGCAGCGCGTCGACGCTGCGGCACGCGAAGGTGCCGTACAGCGCATCGCCCGCCTTGAATCCGAGCGCGCCGGTTTCGATCTCGTGGCCTTTCAGCGCACGCACCCAGCCCTTCATGCTCACGACCACGGTGACGGGCTCGTCGACAACCTTCACTTCGGCGCTGGCGCGCTTTTCTTCCTGGATCAGCGTGCGGCGCGGATCGCCGTGTTGTTTGGCGTCGGCCTCGATTTCCTTGATGACGCCGCGCTTCAATACAGCGGGATTGCGCAGAAGCTCTTCCAGCTTCTCCTGGTCGGCGCGCAACTCCTTCAACTCTTGTTCGATCCGAATCGCCTCCATACGCGCCAATTGGCGCAGGCGAATTTCCAGAATGTCTTCGGCTTGCGCGTCACTCAGCTTGAAGCGAGTCATCAGTGCCGGCTTGGGCTCGTCGGCGGCGCGGATGATGCGCACCACTTCATCGATGTTGAGCAGCACGAGTTGCCGCCCTTCGAGCACGTGAATTCGCCGCTGCACCTTGTCAAGGCGGAATTGCGAGCGGCGCTGTACCGTCTGCAGACGGAACTGCAGCCATTCGCCGACGATCTGGCGCAGGCTTTTTTGCGTGGGCCGGCCATCGGCGCCGATCATCGTCAGGTTGATCGGCGCCGAGCTCTCCAGGCTCGTGTGCGCCAGCAACACGTTGATGAGTTCCTGCTGATCGATGCGGCTCGTCTTGGGCTCGAAGACGAGGCGCACCGGCGCGTCGCGGCTCGATTCGTCGCGCACCGCGTCGAGCACGCCGAGCACCGTCGTCTTCAGTTGAACTTGCTCTACCGACAAGGCCTTCTTGCCGAGCTTGACTTTGGGATTGGTCAATTCCTCGATTTCTTCGAGCACTTTTTGCGTGCTCGCCCCGGGGGGCAACTGGGTGACGATCATCTGCCACTGGCCACGCGCGAGGTCCTCGATCTTCCAGCAGGCGCGCACTTTCAGGCTGCCGCGCCCTGTCGCGTACGCCGCGCGAATGTCGGCACTGCTGCTGATGATCTGGCCGCCGCCCGGGTAGTCCGGGCCGGGAATCAGTGCGGCGAACTCGGCGTCGTCGAGCTTTTCGTTCTTCAACAGCGCGACTGCGGCCGCCGCGATTTCGCGCAAGTTGTGCGACGGGATTTCCGTGGCCAGACCCACCGCGATGCCGCTCGCACCGTTCAGCAAAACAAACGGCAGGCGCGCCGGCAACTGCCTGGGCTCCTGCGTCGAGCCGTCGTAGTTGGGGATGAAATCGACCGTGCCTTCGTCGAGTTCATCGAGCAGCAACCGCGTGATCGGCGCCAACCGCGCTTCGGTGTAGCGCATCGCCGCAGCGCCGTCGCCGTCGCGCGAGCCGAAGTTGCCGTGGCCGTCGATGAGCGGGTAGCGCTGCGAAAAGTCCTGCGCCATGCGCACCAGCGCTTCATACGCAGCCAGATCGCCATGCGGGTGAAAGCGCCCCAACACATCACCCACGACGCGCGCGATCTTCACCGGGCGCGCGCCGCCGCCGGCGCCGAAGCTCA
>JBEBHW010000282.1:0-5256 GCA_040081145.1 Burkholderiaceae bacterium | reverse complement strand
GGAGGAGCCTTGGCCCGCAACGCTGCGAACCTCGATTCGACCGTGCATCAATTCGACGAGTCGCCGGCAGATCGCCAGGCCCAGCCCGGTACCGCCGAAGCGGCGCGTCGTCGAGGCTTCGGCCTGTGTGAAGGGCGTGAACAGGCGCGCCAGCGTCGCCGGCTCGATGCCGATGCCGTTGTCGGTGACGGAAAATTGCAGCAGTTCGCCCTCGGGCTGCACGCGCACCGACACATCGCCACCAATGCCAGGGCGACCGGCGCTGAACTTGATGGCATTGCCGATCAGGTTGTTGAGCAGTTGCCGCACGCGGGTCGCGTCGCCCAGCACGCGTTCATTCACCTGCGGCCCGATGCACACCGACAGCCGCACATCGCGTGCGATGGCCAAGGGCGCCAGCGTTGCGCACACCCCCTCGACCAGCGGTGTGACCTCGAACTCGGCGGTTTCGAGTTCGAGCCGGCCTGCCTCGATCTTCGAGAAATCCAGAATGTCGTCAATCAGGCGCAGCAGCGACTGCGCCGAATCGATGATGGTGCGTACCGTCTGCGCCTGTTCTTCGTCAAGCACGCTGTGCGTCAGCAGTTCGGCCATGCCGACCACGCCGTTCATGGGAGTGCGAATGTCATGGCTCATCGCGGCAAGGAACGCCGACTTGGCGCTGTTCGCCGCTTCGGCGGCCTCCTTGGATTCGGCCAGGGCGCGCTCGGCAGCCTTGCGCTGGGAGATATCGACCGCCGTACCCACCAGGCCGAGCACGCTGCCGTCGGCCCCGACCAGCGCCGCCTTGCTGACCAACGCATCGAGTTCACGCCCGCCGCTCAGATGCTGGTGCAGTTCATAACTGCACATGCCGCGCGATGCCAGCAGCGCTCGGTCCTCTTCGTCATGGCGGCGCGCGGAATCCGGGTCGATCAGATCGAAAGCTGTCTTTCCCAGAAGGCTCGCCGCGTCGACCGCGAACAGCTGCGCATAGGCCTTGTTGACGCGCTGGTAGCGGCGCTGCGGGTCCTTGAGCACCACGGGAACCGGGATGGCTTCGAACAAGGTGTCGACGAGCGCCAGGCTGTGCGCCAGCCGGGTTCGTTCCATCGCCAGCGTGTCCGCCAATGCGGCGGTTTCAAGGCGTGCCCTTTCAAGGCGCTGCTCCGTGAGTTTGGTCGCCGTGATATCGGTGCCGATTTCCATGAAACCGGTCAGCACGCCACCCGCATCGAACTGCGGCTGCACGTCCACCCTCAGCCAGTATTCATGCCCGTCCCTGGCGCGGTTCATGACTTCGACATTGACGCCGCTGCCGGTGCGCAGGCCTTCCATCAATTGTGCGATGACGGCGGGGTCGTTCTTGCCGCTGTCCACCAGTTCTCCAGGCGTACGCCCGAGCGCCTGCGCCAGCGTGTAGCCCGAAAGCCGCGTGAAAGCTTCATTGACCCAGACGATGCGCGCCTGCGGGTCGGTGATCGACACCGCGTTCGAGGTGCGCTCGACGATTTTTGCCAGGCGCGACAGGTCGGCGGTGAGGGCGCGCGCCCGCGCCTCCACGCGTACCTTTCCGACCGCCAACAGCCGGGCCGCCCAGGCGGCAAACAGCGTGGCGATGAGGCCACCCAGCGCGGCAATCCGAGCCGGCCCGTCCGAGTAGGCCGCCTCGAAGCCGGGGGTGCTGCTGGAACGTAACGTGAACACGCGCTGGTTCACGAGCAGCGTCTGGCGGGTCTCGAAGCGGCGTTGCACGTCCGGCGTGGCCGCCGATCCGCGAGCGGATCGACCCTCTGCGCCGAATTCAAACACGAGATTGGCGGGGCTGGTGTCCGGTCCGTCGAATACCGCGAAGTCAAGCCTGCGGGCAGCGACATCGGCCACGCCGTCCAGCAGTTCGTCCACCGCGACCGACGCATACAGGACCCCGCGCAGCTTGCGAATGCGGTCTTCTTCGAGCTCCACGTTCGCACCTTGCTGGTAGACCGGAGCCATGACCATGAAGCTGCCGCCCTTCGTGGCCGCTTGGCCACGCGTGAAGAGCTGCGTCATCGTCGCTTGACCCGACAGAATGGCACTTTCGATCGCGGCACGGCTGGGCGCATCCGAACCGGCGTCGTATCCCAGGGCGGACGAGAGGTTCGCCAGATTGACGACGTACAAGTCGGCTGCGTCGCTCTGTCCCTCGGCCCGAATGCTGAAGTCAGGCAACCCCTTGGCACGCACCTGGGCCACGAAACGGGGCACATCAGCGCGCAGCACGCGCGTCATGTAGCCGAAGCCTCGCACACCGGGAAACTCGCGGGCCAGGTCGCGTGAGTCCCAAAATGCGGCAAACTGAGCGGCGTCCAACTGCCGGACCGCCGCGAACAGACCGCGCGCTGCGGCGAGGCTTCGCGTGGGTATATCAAAGCGGCGCTGCGCTTCCAGCGCGATGCGCTCGGTCAGGTGGTTGAATTCCGCTCGCCCGGCGGCGTCGACATTGCGCATAACGGCCAGGCAAGCCAGCGCCGTCAGCGCGCCACCCACCAGCAACGCAGCTACCGGCCAGAGCCAGGCGCGCGGCCTAGCGGCGGCCGCCTTCCAAGTTGCTGGCGTGGGGAATGGTTCTTCGGTGGGCATGGCGGCACGGATGCGAACGACGCTCGCATGCGAACCCGGTCTTCGGCGGATTCAGCGCCCGACTTGAGCGCGACCTGTACCGCAACCCGCGGGCGTGCCGCAAGTCACGCATTGACATCGGCCTGAGCCGCGTGCGGGCCGCATGGTTGGCGCGCCGCATTCACCCGGCGCTCGGCAACCGCTTGTTTGCGGCGGTTGCGATGGTCGAGCCGATCGATCAGCCCGGCTCAGCGCCCCTGTCCGAGCGTGCGCAGCGCCTGCGTGAGGTGCGGCTTGTCGATCATTGCGCCGTCCAGGTTCAGCGTGCCGGCGTCGGGGTTTGCCGCGAACGCGTCAACGATGGCTTGCGCGTGCGCCAACTCTGCGCTGCTCGGGGAATAGGCGTCGTTGATCACCGCCACTTGGTCCGGGTGGATCGCCATGCGGCCGCGAAAGCCGCGCCGGCGCGAGGTGCGGCTCGTCGCCGCGAGGCCCGCCGAATCGCGGAAATCGGTGTGGATCGTCTCGATCGCCGGCACGCCGGTGGCCGCCGCGGCGCACAGGCACAGCGAGCCTGCGAGCGTGTAAAGCGGCGAATACTGGCCGTCTTCGTCGCGGTTCGCGACCGCGCCAATCGCCGCCGACAAGTCTTCAGCGCCCCAGGTCACTCCTGCCAGGCGCGGGATCGGTGCGCTGAAACTCTGCATGTTGAGCATCGCCTGCGCCGTTTCGGTGGCGACTGGCAGGATCAGCACGCTGCCTGCGACAATGCCGGCGCACGCTTCGAGCGCGTCCAGGCAGTGGCCCAGGCGCTGCACGTCGGCGGCGCTGTTCGTCTTGGGCAGCATGATGCCCGCGAGTCCCGGAACCACCACCGTTGCGAGGTCGCCCATTGCCAGATCCGTGTCCAGCGGATTGATGCGCACGAAGATTCGCGTCTGCCGCGCGGCCAGCGAGGCCGCGTTCGCACCGATGAACTCGGCTGCCGTGCTGCGCGCACCGACCTTGCGCGACGCGGCGACCGCGTCTTCGAGGTCGAGGATGAGCACGTCGGCCGGGCAGTTCAGACCCTTGGCGAGCTTGCGCTCGCTGTCCGCTGGAACAAAGAGCCAGGATCTGAGCTTCATGGGGTGGGCGCTGCTCATGCGGGCTTGCGCAGCATCAAGGCCTGGCGCGTGCACACGCACACCTCTTCGTTGCGCTGGTTCAGGCCCTGGTGGAACAGCGTCACGATGCCCGCGTTCGGCCGCGACTTGCTCTCGCGCACCTCTTTCACCGTGGTGCGCGCGCGAATCGTGTCGCCGTGAAAAACGGGTTTGGGGAATCGCGTGTCGCTCATTCCCAGATTCGCCACCGTCGTGCCGAGCGTCGTGTCTTGCACGCTCAGGCCGATCACCAGGCCCAGCGTGAAGATGCTGTTCACGAGCGGCTGGCCGAACTCGGTGCCTTTGCAATATTCGGCGTCGATGTGCACGGCGGCCGGGTTGCACGTCGCGCCGTTGAACCAGACGTTGTCCGATTCGGTGACGGTGCGGCGAATCTCGTGCTCGAACACCTGCCCGACCTTGAACTCTTCAAACCAGCGTCCTGCCATCGAATTGCCCCTGTGCGATTGGCCGCCAGTCTAGCCGCGCCCGCTGGCCGTGGGGCGTGGCCCGAGATCAGGTGGGCGAGAGGATGTGGATGATGCGGCTCGCGATGTGCTCGCGCGCCTTTGCGCCGTAGGCGGCCATGTGCGGCGCGGCAGCGTGGGCTTTGAGCGCGTCGATGTCGCGCCATTTCTCGATCACGAGGAAGGTGTCGGCGCCATATTTGGTCTGGAGCGCGGGCGCGTTGTCGGTGTCGACCGCGGCGCCGTATTCGATGCAGCCGTCTTCGGCAAGCACCGCCGGCACGTTGGCGCGGAAGAATTCGAGGATGGTGTTGCGTTGGCCGGGCTTGGCGGTGATGACGGCGACGACGTGGATCATGCGGAGAGTCTCCAAGGGGTTGAGTGAGGTGAGGGTGGGCGCTGGCGCGGGCGAATTCCGCCCGTGCACGTTCAGCTCGGCTTGCAGCTGACCGTGCGGAACTCGAAGCGCTCCCAAGGATACGCGTCGTTGAAGTCCACACCCTTCCAGCCCAGGTCGAGCGGGTGCGCGGTTTCGGCGAACGTCATCGCCAGCTCATAGAGCGTCTGCGCGTCGGTGGGCATCGCGCCCACCGTGTACTGATTCAGGTGGAGCAGCACTTCGTCCAAACGCGGCAGCATCGCGTCGTAGAAGGTCTTCAACTCTTCGAGGCTGCTGCGGTGCAGTTTGTTGTAGCGCTCGCGCTCGTTGGGCAGCGCCCAGTCGGCGACGAAGCGCTCGAAGTCGGAGAAGGGTGCGGGGAGTTGTCGGGTGGTCATGGGGGACTCACGCCTTCAGCAGATCGTCTGCGGCGCGGTAGTGGTTCTGGATCAGCAGTTCCTGTTGCGACAAGATGATGTGCGGCAGCGCACCCGAGGCGATCGAGTGGAAGTTGCTCTCCATCGTCGCCAGGTCTTCGCGCAGCACTTCGCGGCCGCGCACGCGTGAATGCGCCTGGGCGATGCGGTCGGACGGCTTGTCGCTCTGGAACGCGAAGCGCTGCACGCGCACGTCGGTGTGGGCGTGGTCGATCGGCCAGAACCACATCATCGAGTGCGTATTCGCC
>JBEBHW010000281.1:0-5261 GCA_040081145.1 Burkholderiaceae bacterium | reverse complement strand
CGCAATTTTCACAATCACGGTTGCTACGTGATTTCGCTGTCCAACCTCGTCAGGTGGATGGCCACGCAGGCGGAAGCGCTGGGCGTGGAAATTTTCCCCGGCTTCGCCGCCGCGGAAGTTCTGTACGACGAACAAGGGCGCGTGAAAGGTGTGGCCACAGGCGATCTGGGCCTGGGCAAGGACGGCGCGCCCACGGGCAATTTCCAGCGCGGCGTCGAGCTGCTCGGCAAGTACACCGTCTTTGCCGAAGGCGCGCGCGGCAATCTGGGCAAACAGTTGATCGCCCGCTACCACCTGAGCGCAGGCAAGGACGTGCAGAGTTGGGCGATCGGCGTGAAGGAGCTGTGGGAAGTCGACCCGGCGCGCGCCAAGCCCGGCCTGGTGGTGCACAGCGCCGGCTGGCCGATCGTCGACGACACCTTCGGCGGCGGTTTTCTCTACCACCTGGAAGACAACCAGGTGACGCTCGGCTTCGTCATCGGCCTGGACTACGCGAACACGTGGCTGAGCCCATTCGAGGAAATGCAGCGCTGGAAGATGCACCCCACGATCCGCGCCCACCTCGAAGGCGGAAAACGCATCGGCTATGGCGCCCGCGCCATCAACAACGGCACGCCGCAGGCGCTGCCCAAGACGGTATTTCCTGGCGGCGCGCTCGTCGGTTGCGACGCAGGCTACATGAATGCAGCGCGCATCAAGGGCAGCCACGCGGCGATCAAGTCGGGAATGCTTTGCGCCGAAGCGCTGGTCGAGGCGCTGACAAGCGGGCGCGCCCACGACGAGCTGACGGCCTACCCCGAAGCCTTTGCGAACAGCTGGTTGATGCAAGAGCTGCAGCAGACGCGCAACTTCAAGAACTGGTTCAAGAAAGGCAAACTCGTCGGTCAACTCATGACGGGAATCGAGCATTGGCTCCTGCCCAAGCTGGGTGTCGATTCTCCGCCGTGGACGCTGCACCGCCACAAGCCCGATCACGAATTCCTGAAACCCGCAGCCGACTGCACGCCGATCGCCTACCCAAAACCCGACGGCAAGTTGACATTTGACCGCTTGAGTTCGGTCTTCATCAGCAATACGAATCACGCCGAAGATCAGCCGGCGCACTTGACGCTGAAGAACGCCAACGTGCCGGTGGCGATCAACCTGACCAAGTACGCCGGGCCCGAGAGCCGCTACTGCCCGGCAGGCGTGTACGAATTCATCAAGACCGATTCAGGCGCGGACCGCCTGCAGATCAACGCGCAGAACTGCGTACATTGCAAGACTTGCGACATCAAGGACCCGACGCAAAACATCGTCTGGGTCACGCCCGAAGGCGGCGGCGGGCCGAACTACAGCGGTATGTAGGCACGCGGCGTCACGGCGTTGGTGCCTCACCGCCGCGCCTCACGCCCGCCCCTTCCACGGCACGACGCGGCGCTCCACCCAGCGCATCAACAGGTCGAACAGGTACGCGACGACGCCGATCACGATGATCCCCATGATCACGATGTCGGTGCGCAGAAAATTCGACGCGTTGAGCACCATCTGCCCGAGGCCCACATTGGCCGCGACCATTTCCGCGGCGACGAGTGTCGTCCAGCCGAAGCCGATGGCAATCCGCATGCCCACCAGAATTTCCGGCAAGGCGCTGGGCAGGATCACATGGCGGATCACCTGGTGGTAGCTCGCGCCCATCGAATACGCCGCGTTGATTTGCTCTTGCGTCGCGCTCTTCATGCCTGAGCGCGCGGCAAGCGCGAGCGGCGCGAAGCACGACAGAAAGATAAGGAACACCTTCGGGAACTCGTCGATGCCGAACCAGATGATGATGAGCGGCAGGTAGGCGAGCGGCGGCAAGGGCCGATAGAACTCGATCGGCGGATCGAAAATGCCGCGCGCGACGCGGCTCATGCCCATCGCAATGCCCACTGGCACCGCCGTCACGCACGCCAGCGCGAACGCCGAGAAGACGCGGAAAAGGCTCATCGTGAAGTGTTCCCACAGCGGCTTGTCGTTCGCAGCACCCGTCAGGTACTCGACGAACTGCTCAAACACCGACAAGGGTTTGGGCAGGAACAGCGGCTTGATCCAGCCCATTTGCGTGACGAAGAACCACAGGCCGAAGAGCAGCGCCACCGTCACGACGCTGATCGCCGCGCTATTGCCTTCGCCGGGCACCTTGAAGCGGCTTGTCTTCAGCGCCACGGGCTTCACGGTGTCAGGCATGCACGGCCTCGCGCCGGTGCACGATGGCGAGCACCTCTTCGCGCATGCGGATGAACTCCGGGTCGCTCTTCACCTTGCGTGCGTCACCGTGATCCAAGAACTGGCGCGAGAACGGCACCGCGTCGTAGACATGCGTGATGCGCCCGGGGCTCGGGCTCATCACGATCAGGCGCGTCGCGAGGAACAGCGCCTCCTCCACCGAGTGCGTGATGAAGAACACCATCTTGTTCGACTTGGCCCAGGCGTGCAGCAAGATCTCCTGCACCTGCTCGCGCGTGAACGCGTCCAGCGCGCCCATCGGTTCGTCCATCAGCAGCACGGCAGGGTCGCTGGCCAGCGCGCGCGCAATACCCACGCGCTGCTGCATACCGCCCGACAGTTCGTGCACTGCGTGGCCGGCAAACTTTTCCAGGCCCACCAGCGCGAGTTTGTCTTTGGCAATTTTCGCCCGCGACGACGCGTCGACGCCGCGCATGCGCAAGCCGAGCGCCACGTTGTCGCGAACGTTGAGCCACGGCATCAGCGCATGCTTCTGGAACACGACGCCGCGGTCGGCACCGGGGCCGACGACGGGTTGATCGTCGAGCAGGATGCGTCCGGTCGAGGGCGGCAGGAAGCCGGCGATGCAGTTCAGCAGCGTCGTCTTGCCGCAGCCCGAGGCGCCGAGCGCGACGACGAAGTCGCCGTCGTGCATCGACAAGTTCACCGCCGCCAAGGCCTGCAGCGTACCGCCCTGCACGGCGTAGTTCACCGTCAGTTCTTGAATGTTCAGCGTTGGCATGGCGACAGACAAAACGGGGCAGCGCTCACGCGCCACCCCTCTCGCAACATCTGTCCAGCCCTACCCTACTTGCCCATCGCCTTTTGCAGGTAAGTCGTCGTGACGAACGCCTTGTAGTCGGGCTTGACTTCCTGAATCCGGCCCTGCTCCTTGAGAAACTCCGCGGTGCTCGTCATCGCCTTGACCGCTGCGCCGCCGAGCCACTTCGGCCCGAGCTGCTCGGCCATCGTCGGGAAGGTGTAGAGCCCCATCGACGGCGGAACGTCTTTCGCGTCGGCCTTGGTCCACTTCGCCACCGCCTTCACTTCGGCCGAGTCAGCGGTCCATTTCGCCTTGTTGCCCATGTAGGCGGCGTCGGCCTTGGCCAGCACCTTCACCAGCGCGACCATGAAGGCTTCGTTCTCCGCCGCCCACTTGGCGTTGACGATCAGGCCGTCGAAAGTGGGAAATCCCTTCGCGCCGATCGTCTTCGAAGACTCGATCACCTTGCCGTTGCCCTTGATCTTCGTCAGCACCGGGTCCCAGATGAAAGCCGCGTCGATGTCGCCGCGCTCCCACGCCGCGGCAATTTCCGGCGGGCGCATGTTCATCACGTTGACGCCCTTGGCGTCGACGCCGGAGACTTTCATCACCGCCATCAACTGATAGTGCGCCGTGCTCACGAAGGGCGTGGCGACCTTTTTGCCTTTCAAGTCCTTGACGCTGTTGATTCCCGAACCGTTGCGCACGATCAACGCCTCTGCGTCGGCGATGTCGTCGAGGATCCAGAACAATTTGATGTCCTGGCCCTGACTCGCCGCAGCGACGATCGGGCTCGAACCCGCTTCGCCGATCTGCACGTCGCCCGACGCCATCGCCTTGATCACGTCACCGCCGCCGCCGAACATGCGCCAGTTGATCTTGTAGCCGGTGGCCTTTTCCAGCTCACCCGACTCCATGACGGTGCGAAATGGCACCAGCATGTCTTGGTGGGCGAAGGTCACTTCTTTCTTCGCCTGGGCGAAGGCATTGCTCGCGGCGGCCAGGGCGACTGCGGCGACCCACAGCATGTGGCGTTTGTTCAACTTCATGAAAACTCCTGTGTTGCGATATTTGATTCATTCGCCTGCGCGGTGCAAAGCGTGCTGCCTGCGCGGGTCCCGAATGCCGAGGCCGTCAGCATCAACGATGCCTTGCCGCCGGCGCACCGGGAATTACCCTTGATTGCGCAATGCCGTCAGCGGATACGACGGGTCGTTAAACCCCGGAGTCGACGGGTGCCCAGGCCGCACGAGCGAATCGACCAGCGCTTCGTCTTCCGCAGTGATGCTGCACTCGAGCGCGCCGAAGTAATCTTGCCACTGCGCCAAGGTGCGCGGCCCGGCGATGACGGAGGTCACTGCCTTGCTCGCCAATACCCATGCACACGCGAAATGCGCGAGCGACACGCCCTTCTTCACGCAGTGGCGTTGCAGCGTCTGCGCAATCGCCAGCGACTCTTCGCGGAACTCGGTTTCCATGATTCGTTTGTCGCCGCGTGCGGCGCGGCTGCCCGCGGCAGGCTTTGCCCCCGGGGCGTACTTGCCGGCGAGCACACCGCGCGCAATCGGGCTGTACGGAACGACGCCGATGCCGTGCGCGGCGCAAGCCGGCAGCACCTCCACCTCGGGCTGGCGGTTCAACAAGTTGTAGTACGGCTGGCACACCACAGGCGCCGGCATGTTCAGCGCGCGCGCCAGATGCACAACTTCGGCGATTCGCCAGCCGCGAAAGTTGGAGATTCCCCAGGAGCGAATCTTGCCGGCGCGCAGCAACACATCGAGCGCGCGCAGCGGGTCTTCCAGGTCCATGCCGTTGAAGTCGCGGTGCAGGTAGTAGATGTCGATGTAGTCCGTGCCCAGGCGTTTCAGACTCGCCTCGCACGCGCGCATCATCCAGCTGCGCGAGTAGTGCGATTCGTTGGGCGCGTCCGACATCTTGTTGCCGACCTTGGTCGCCAACACCCAGGCGTAGCGGCTCCCGGTGAGAAGCTCACCGACCATCGCCTCCGACTTGCCGGTCGTATACACGTCCGCCGTGTCGATGAAGTTGACGCCGTGCTCCGCCGCGTGGGCGACGATGTTGCGCGCCTCGGCCAGCTCAGTCTGGTCGCCGAACATCATCGTGCCCAGGCACAGGGTGGAGACTTTGAGCGGGCTGCGGCCGAGGGTGCGGTATTGCATGGGTGGGTGTCGATGAATGGAAAATCGAGTGTAGACCGCAAGGGTTAAGGCAAACCTGGTCTCGTCCGCGG
>JBEBHW010000280.1:0-5261 GCA_040081145.1 Burkholderiaceae bacterium | reverse complement strand
CAATCGGACCGGCGCCAGCTGCTCGCTCTGCAGCAGCGCGAGCAGCCCGGCGCCGCGATCGACTACCTGCGCACGCTGCCGCGCGCCGCAGAGCCCGGCACCCGCTTCAACTACAACACTGCGGAGACGTTTTTGCTCGGGGCCATGCTCGCCGGGGCGATTCGTCGCCCGCTCAGCAACTACCTGTCGGAAAAGATCTGGCGCCCCTGCGGCATGGAATCCGACGCGTATTGGCAGCTCGAATCGGAAGGCGGCCAGGAGTTCGCCGGCAGCGGCCTGAGCGCGACATTGCGCGACTACGCGCGCTTCGGCGCTTTCGTGCTCGCCGATGGCGTGGTGGGCGGTGCGCGCGTGCTGCCCGAGGGTTGGATTGCCGAATCGACTGCCGTCGTGCCCACGTCAATCCACGCCCCAGGCAAGCTCGCGGGTTTCGAGCCACTCGGTTACGGCCACCAGTGGTGGACGTTTCCGGTTCCCGCCGGACGCCGCGTGTTCGGCGCTTTGGGCATCTTCGGCCAGCAGCTCTACATTGACGTGGACGAGGAACTCGTCATCGTGCTGCACAGCGCCTGGCCCGAGCCGGTGTTTGAGCCGAGCCGGCTCGAGAGCTACGTCTTCTTCGACGCAGCAACCCGCGCGCTGCGCGGCGTCTGATGGAAGAGAAGCCGTTTTCTGCCGCGAGCGAGCGCAACCGCGAGCCTATCCTCGCCGTGCTGCGCGAGCACTTTGGCGGCGTCAGATGCGTGCTCGAGATCGGCAGCGGCACGGGGCAGCACGCGGTGCATTTCGCGCGGTCATTGCCCCACCTGACGTGGTTATGCTCGGACCGAGCCGAGAACCTTCCCGGCGCGCGACTGTGGCTGGAAGAGGCGGCGCTGCCCAATACGCCGGCGCCGATCGAACTCGACGTGAACGGCGCTTGGCCTTTGCACAGGTTCGACGCGGTCTTCACTGCGAACACGCTGCACATCATGGGCTGGAGCGACGTGCAACGCATGTTCGCGATGCTGCCGGAGGTGCTGAGCGACGGCGCACTGCTCACGGTCTACGGACCGTTCAACCGAGGCGGCTGTTTCACGAGCCAGAGCAACGCGCGTTTCGACGCTGCTCTGAGGAGTGTCGACCCGAAACGCGGCATTCGGGACTTTGACGCGGTGCACAGCCTTGCGTTGGCCGCAGGGTTGACGCTCCTCGACGATCGGGCCATGCCTGCGAACAACTGCAGCCTGACGTGGCGGCGCCGACCTAGGGTTTGACGCGTTACGAGCGACTTGCCGCACGCCTAGACTTTTCGCAAGCAATGGATACCGGCCTTTGCCGGTATGACAGGGGACAAGAGTGAACCTTCAGCAATACGTCGAACCCGACCGCGTGCACAAGCGCGTCTACACCGACCCGGAAATCTTCGACTTGGAGATGGAGCGCATCTGGGAGCGCACCTGGGTCTATTGCGGCCACGAGTCGCAAGTCAAAGCGCCGGGTGACTACCACGCGCTCACGATCGGCCGCCAGCCGATGATCATGGTGCGCCAGGCGAGTGGCAAAGCGCCGGGCAGCGTCCAGGTGCTCTACAACCGCTGCCCGCACCGCGGCGTGCAACTCGTCGGCAACCAGCGCGGCAATACCGGGGCTGCCTTCGTCTGCTCCTACCACGCGTGGAGTTTTCATCTCGACGGCAGCGTGCGCGCGATTCCGCTCGCCAAGGGTTACGAGGGCACGCGCATGACGCGCGACAACCCGGATTGCGCGATGAAGCGCGCAGCGAGAGTGCAAAGCTATCGCGGCTTCGTCTTCGCGAGCCTCGTCGATGAAGGGCCGGGCCTGCTCGAATTCCTCGGCGAAGCGAAAATCGCGTTCGACGACATGTGCGACCGCTCGCCCGTCGGTGAAGTCGAAGTTGTTCCGATCTGCCACCGCGTGATCCAGCAATCGAACTGGAAGTTCTTCATGGAGAACCAGCTCGACGCGCTGCACCCCTCCGTGACGCACCAGTCCACCGGAATCTCCGCGGGGCGTGTGGAAAAGCGCATCAAGGCCGAGACGGGCGCGGCGCCGCTCTACTACCACTACCTCTCCACGTTCGCGTCGAGCTTCGAGCTCTGGGACAGCGTGCAGACGATCAACTTCCCGCGCGGCCACGGCATCCTGAAAGCCTACATGGGACTGCGCCCGCAAGACCCGGACACGCTGGAGTACGAAGCGCTGTTGGAGGCGGCTTACGGCAAGGAGAAGACGGAGGAGTACCTGTCGCGCAGCATCCACCACGTGCTCGTCTATCCGTACCTCTCGGTGCAGTCGCCGCTGCAACAGTTGCGCTGTCTGCGCCCCATCTCCGCGGACAAGACGCTCTCGGAGATCTGGCACTTCCGCCTGAAGGGCGCGCCCGAAGCGATCTATCGGCGCAGCCTGTGGTACTACAACCTCGTCAACTCGCCGGCGACGATGATCAACGCCGACGACTTGGAGAACTGGACAAAAGGCCAATGGGGGCTGATGTCCAACGGCGGCGACTGGGTGAGTTTTCACCGCCACTTCGGCGACGACCGGGTCGAGAACGGCGTCACCTATTCGAACCACGGCACGTCGGAGGCGGTGATGCGCAATCAGTTCGCCGCGTGGACGAAGTACCTGGCGGCATAGAGGAGGCGCAGCGCCATGAGCACATCAAAATCCATTCCCTCGGCCGGCCCCGACTTCGAACACCTGCTCGGGCAGGACGTCGTGATCGAAGCCGATTCCGGCGCCCAGCGCACCGGCGCACAGGCCGTCGAACCCAGCCACTCGCCGCGTGCGCCGCAGGCCGGGGCCGCACCGAGTGCGGGGCGTTTGCCGAAATCCGGACTGCTCGCCGCGAGCGGTGACGTGCAGCGCCAGGTCGAACAATTCCTCTACCTGCAGGCCGAGCTGCTCGACGGCAAACATTGGCAGGCGTTCATCGACTTGTTCGACGTGCAAGGCGTGTACTGGATGCCCGTCACACCGGAGCAGACCGAATGGGAAGGCTCGCCGTCGATCTTCGCCGAAGACAAGCTGATGATGGAAATCCGCAAGGGCCGCGTCAGCCACCCCAACGCCTGGTCGCAGGCGCCGATGTGGGAGACGAACCACTTGGTGAGCCATGTCGCGATCGAATCGGTGACCGACAGCGAAGTCCGCGTGCGCTCGCGCTTCCACATGATGGAGCTGCGCCGCGATCACGTGCGCCATTTCGGCGGGCGCTACCAGCACACGCTGCTGCGTGGCGCCGACGGGTCCTTGCGCATCAAGCTGCAGCGCGTCGACCTGTTCAACGGCCAGGCGCCGTTTGACTACGTGCTGCAAATTTGGGTGTGACGCCCGAGCACAGACCCATCGCGCTGTTGCGGCGCCGCGCCTGCCTCGCCGGCGCACTGCTCACACTGGGCGCGCTGCCTGGCTATCCACGCCACGCGAGGGCAGCGGCGGCCGACGCACCCGCTGCGTCAGCGGCCAGCACACCGGCGCAAGGCGCTGCCGAAGACGCAGCGTTGCAGCAGGCCTTTGCGCGCTGGGTTTCGGGTTTTCGCAGCAGCGCCAAGGCCTCCGGCATCAGCGAGGCGACGCTGCGCATCGCGTTTGACGACGCGCGCTACCTGCCCCGCGTGATCGACCTGGACCGTGCCCAACCCGAACACACCCGGGCGATCTGGGATTACCTCGACGCCGCCGTCTCGGCGCAACGCGCCCTGCAAGGGCAGGACAAACTGCTGCAGTTTCGCGCTCAGGCTGACGCTGCGGCCGAGCGCCACGGCGTTGCGCCGGAAATCGTCGTCGCGATCTGGGGCATCGAGAGCAGGTATGGCGAACAGACCGGCAACATGCCCACGATCGACGCGCTGGCGACACTGGGCTTCGAGGGTCGACGCGAGGCCTGGGCACGCGGCCAGTTGCTTGCGGCACTGAAGATTTTGCAAAGAGGCGACATCTCCCGAGGGAACATGCTCGGCTCGTGGGCCGGCGCGATGGGGCAGACGCAATTCCTGCCGTCGAGCTTCTTGGCCTACGCGGTGGATGCCGACGGCGACGGCCGACGTGACATCTGGGGCAACGTCGCCGACGTGCTGGCGTCGATGGCGAATTTTCTGGCGGGCTCGGGGTGGCGCGCCGGTCAAACCTGGGGCGTCGAAGTTCGCTTGCCCGAGGGCTTCGACGTCGGCCGCGCCGAACTCGCGGTGCGCCGCTCCAGCGCGCAGTGGTCGCTCGAGGGGGTGCGCAGCCTCGACACCGCGCCGCTGCCCGAGTTTGCCGAGGCTTCGATCCTGCTGCCCGCGGGCGCGCGCGGGCCCGCCTTCCTGGTGGGACCGAACTTTCGCGTCCTGCTGCGCTACAACAACACCAACAGCTACGCGCTCGCAGTGGGCCTGCTCGCGCAGCGCCTGAGCAACGGCCCAGGCGTGCAGGCGGCTTGGCCGCGCGACCTGGCAGCCCTCACGCGCAGCCAGGTGCTTGCGCTGCAGAATGCGTTGAATCAACGCGGCTTTGACGCCGGCGAGGCCGATGGCATGGCCGGCCTGGGCACGCGCAACGCGCTGCGTCGCTACCAACGCAGCGTCGGCGTGCCGGCGGACGGCTACCCGACGCTCGAATTGCTCGAACGTTTGCTGAAGCCTTGACTGGCGCGCAGCTTGTGCGGCTGGAAGCCGCCGAGACCAAGGTTTGAGAGAGGCGCGTCGCGCCGACGATTTTTTTCGCTCATCCCGGCGGTGCAGGTGCCGCGGCGACCTGCACTTTCGCCTCGAACGTCGCCTGTCCCGCAGAGAAGGCGAAGGCATCGACGGTGCGATCGGGCAACACCGGTGCCGCGCTCGTCAAGTCGTTCAAGCCCGGCCAGCCGTCGCGCAGCCACACCGTGCCTGCGGGGATGCGCTGCGTCACATGGGCGCGGGCGTGCAATTCGCCGCGCTGATTGAAGACGCGGATCGGCGCGCCCTGCACCACGCCGCGCGTCTGCGCGTCGGCCGGTGCGATCCACAACGCGGGCTCGGCCTCGCGCCGCGCCAGCGTCGGCAGTTCGCGCCCGTTGTTGTAGAAGCCGTGGAAGTGCGTGAGCGTGCGGCCCTGGGTCAGCGCCAGCGGGTGAAGAACGCTGTCGTTCCCGGCTGAGGCTGACGGCGCGTCGAAGGTCGGCAGCGCCGGCAGGCCCAGTTGCTGGGCCTTGGCGGACACGAACTCGACCTTGCGGCTGAGCGTGTCGAATTCGAAGGTCGGGTAGGCGACGTGCGAGATGTTCATCGCCGCAAAAC
>JBEBHW010000279.1:0-5272 GCA_040081145.1 Burkholderiaceae bacterium | reverse complement strand
CTCATGTCGACGTCGGATTTCGCGTCGGCAATGTCTTCCACAACCGAGCCCGAGACGAATGCGAGCAGCGATGCGTCGTCGATGCCGCGGTGCGCGTCGGCCACGCGCCGAGCGATGGCGCGTCGCCGGTGCGACGGCGACGGATCGGAGCTCGGTGGGTGGGTGGGCGCGTTCATGGCGGTCAGGCCAATTCAGGGAATGCCTCAGGGCGCGTCATTGGGCCAGAATGCGGCAGCTTCGTCACCCCGGAAAAACGATGTTCTCCAGTCCCTTAGTTGCCAAGCCCAGCGTGCGCCCGCGCGTCCTGGCGTTCGACATTTTCGGCACCGTCGTCGACTGGCACGGCAGCGTCGTGCGCGAACTTCGCGAGCTGAGTCCGCAAATCGACGGCGACGCCTTCGTCATCGCCTGGCGCGCCGGTTATCAACCGGCGATGCGCCGCGTCATGAGCGGCGAACTTGGCTGGACGCTGCTCGAAGACTTGAACCGCATGATCCTCGACGAACTGCTGCCGCGCTTCGGCCTCACCCACCTCACTGAAGCGCAGCGAGTCCAGCTGAACAAGGTATGGCAGCGCCTGGACGCCTGGCCCGATGCGGTGCCCGGCCTGCTCAAGCTGAAGCGAAGCTTCATGCTCTGCACGCTATCTAACGGCAACCTCGGTTTGCTGAGCCACATGGCCAAACGTGCCAGCTTGCCGTGGGACTGCATCTTGTCGGCCGAGGTCTTCCACGCCTACAAGCCCGACCCCGCCACCTACCTCGGCGTGGCGAAAGTCTTCGACGTGGCACCGAACGAAGTCATGCTCGTCGCCGCGCACCACGACGACCTGGCCGGCGCGCGCGCGTGCGGCCTACAAACGGCGTACATCGAGCGGCCGCTTGAATTCGGCGCGGCGCATGTGAAGGACGTGTCGCGCAAGCCCGAGAACGACTGGCACGCGCGCAGCATCGAGCACCTGGCCGAGTTGCTCGGGGCGTGACGCCGATCGGCGCGTGACGCTGATCGGGCCGCACTCTGGTCAGGCTGCGTCGCCGACTTGCCCAGGCAGCGACACAAAACGCGCCAGGACGTTGCGCGTGATCTGTTGCGCAGCCGCGTTCAGGCGTGACGCGCGCAACGCCGGCACGTTGTAGTCGTCGAGTCCCCACGCCCACTGGATCGAGCCGGTGGCAAAGACATGCGCGCCACTGCGCGCCGTGCTCAGGCACATGTGCGCAACACCGCGCAGCGACGCATCGTTGAGCGCGGTCCATGGCGACGCCGCGAGGATTTCGATGCCCGCCGGCCCCCGGCCTTGCACGCTGTCGACCTCGTAGCCCAACAGCCCCGGCAAGACGGCACCCGGCTCGAGCCCGGTGCCGGCGAAGACCCAATGCGCGGCTGCGGTCACGACGATGTCGCCATCGACAGGGTCGCCCGCGTACATCACGCCGATCAGCGCTTCCTCGGGACGATCGACTGCGGCGCTGCGCCATTTGTCGGTCGCCAGCGTCTTGTCGGCGCTGCCGGCGGGAAGCGGATCGCGCGCCGCTTTCTTGTGGCAGACCATGACACGATCGGCGTCGCCGGTCGCCGCGCTGGCTTCGAAGCGAACCTGCCAGTAAGCACTGTTCGCCGAGAAGAAACCCAGGTGCACACCCGCATCGCGCGCCGCCTCGACGTGTTCACGCATCGGCCGCGACCAGTATTCGTCGTGCCCGATCGACAGCCACGCTTTGCAGCGCCGCAACAACGCCGGCGTCGAGTGCGTGTCCAGGTTCGTGGAATAGGCCAGGTCGTAGCCTTCGCGCTCGAGCCAGCGCAGCATGTTGTAGTCCCAGCCGGCGTTGCTTGCCGGGTAAGTGTCGGGATGCGGCTGCAAATTGGTGAGAAATTCGCCGGCCCCCATGCCGTACGCGGCGGCCGGGTTTTGCGGATTGGCCGCGTACGGCCGATTGAACGACACCTTCGCCGCACGTTCACGCCCGCTGCTGCCCCAGCGGTAGAGCGACTTGCCACCCCACGCGTTGTACGCCTGATACGTGGTGACGCTCAGCTGGAACATGAGCTCGCTGCGCCGAGCGTCGTCGCGCACGACGAAGAGGATGTAGCTTTGCGCTGTGTGTGCGTCTTTGCGATCGTCTTCGCGTCGGTTCGTCAAGTCGGCCGTGCTGAGCCGCGCCAGGTCGACACCTGCCGGCCAATCCGCCGGATCGCCCGGGTTGCGCGTGCTCAATTCGAACGGATTGACCCACGCGCAATCGACCAGCCCGGTGGCCGGGTCCATCTCGGGCATTGCTTGTCGAGTGCCCGGCACGTCGACCGGCCCGAAGACGCGGCGCGCGCCCAGGCCTTGGTACCAACCCATGCGAAACACTTCCAGAGCAAACGCCGCGGCCTGGGTGTTGACGTACAGGCGAATCACGCCGCCGCGATCCACGCTGGTGGCCCCGGCATAGCCTTCGATTTCGCGAGCCGTTGCCGGGTGGTCGAGCCGCCAGTCGGCGGTGCCGGGCCGCGCGTTCTCGGCGACGATTTGATTCATGCGAACCGCCCTGCAGCAGCGCGGCGACAGCGCATCGTCAGTGTCATTCGTGGTTCGAAGCGCATCGTCACTCGCGTCTCCGCGTCGGGTTGGCACGGCGCACCGCACCCCCGCACAGAGCCGTCCAGAGTGCTCCTGATACAGGCGATTCCTGCGATTGGGCGCGCAATGCCCAAGCGCACCCCTGCACTATCGATGCGACCGAGCCAACGCCTGCTCCAGATCGGCGATCAAGTCGCCGCAGTCTTCAATGCCCACCGACAGGCGCAGCAGGTCCGCCGGCGCCGGCGTGCCCGCCCCTTCCACGCTGGCGCGGTGCTCGATCAGGCTCTCCGTGCCGCCGAGCGACGTCGCGCGTTTCCACAACTCCACGTTCGCCGCGGTGGCAATCGCCGCAGCTTCGCCACCCCTCACGCACACCGACAACATGCCGCCGAACCCGCCCACCATCTGGCGCGCCGCAATTGCATGGCCGGGCGACTGCGCCAAGCCGGGGTAGAGCACCTCGCGCACCAGCGCATGCCGCGCAAAATGCTCGGCAATGCGCTGCGCCGAGTTGCACGCGGCACGCACGCGCAGGTACAGCGTGCGCATCCCGCGCAGCAGCAGCCACGCTTCGAACGAGCCCAGCGTGCCGCCGAGTTGCGCACGCACGGTTTTGATGCGGCGCCAGAACTCGTCGTCGACACGCGTCACGAGCACGCCGGCAATCAAGTCGGAGTGGCCATTCAGGTACTTCGTTCCGGCGTGCATCACGATGTCGGCGCCCAGCGCAAGCGGCTGGGTCAGCACGGGGGTGGCGACAGTGGAGTCCACTGCCAAGCGGGCTCCAGCGGCGCGGCACAGCGCCGCGGTGGCGGCGATGTCGGTGATGCTCCACAGCGGGTTCGCAGGCGTCTCCACCCACACGAGGCGCGTCTTGCCCGGGCGCAGCGCGGCCTGCACGGTTCGCGGGTCGGTCATGTCGATGAGTTCGACGACGAGCCCCCACTGCGTCGCAAAATTCATCAGCCAGTTGCGCAGCGACCAGTACATCACCTTGGGCGCGAGCACATGGTCGCCGGGGCCAAGCGCCTGGAACACCGCCGTCGCCGCGGCCATTCCCGAGGCAAAGAGCGCTGCGTGCGCGCCCTGCTCCAGGCGCGCGATCACCGCCTCGGCCTGGTCGAACGCCGGGTTGTCGGCACGCGCGTAGACACGCCCCGAGCGGTACTGGTTGTCGATGTCGCGCAGGTAAGTCGTGGAGACGTGAATCGGCGGCGTGATCGCGCGCGTCTTGTCGTCGATCCAGCCCAGGGCTTGGGCGGCGATGCTTTCGGGTTTGACTTGCTCGGGATTCATAGGGGTTCCTGCGGGATTGCGTCGCATTGACCCGCGACGCTACGGCTTGGCATCGTAGCGCCGGCGTTGCACGCGTAGCACAGACGCTGGGGCGTCTGCGACCGAGCACCTCAAGGCTCTCTCCAGGCAGGACGACGCCGGACAGTATGGAACGTCTGGCCATGGCTGTCGAGACACGTTGTGGAGCATCGTGGTCTCGGATGTTCCGTCTTTGCTCGACAGTCTTCGCGCCGTCAAGAACAGCAGCAGTCCAACTTGATCGATCACCGATCCCCAGCAAGACGCAGCCTGGGCGGGTGGCCTTCAGCTCGCCCAGGGAAACGCGCTTCGCGGCGGCAACGCGAAGCTGCCGAGCGACTCGCCGATGCGCAGGCCTTCGTTCCACTTCGCCATGCGCTCGCCGCGCGCAAACGAACCCACTTTGAGTTGCCGCACGCCCCAGCCCACGGCCAGGTGCACGATCGTCACGTCTTCGGTTTCGCCGGATCGCGCCGAGACGATTGAACCCCATCCCGCGGCGCGCGCGGCGTTGAGCGCTGCAAGCGCTTCGCTCAGTGTCCCCACCTGGTTCGGCTTGATGAGCGCTGTGTTGCACGCACCGAGCAGCGCAGCGTCGGCAATGCGCTGCGCGTTCGTGCAGATGAAGTCGTCGGCAACGACTTGCACTTTCGGCCCGGCTTCCCGCGTGAAGCGGCGCAAGCCTTGCGGATCGTCCTGCGCCAGCGGGTCTTCGATGCTGACGATGGCGTAGCGGCGCAGCCAGCGCAGCAGCACCTCGGCGAGCGCGTCGGAGTCGACCTCCTTGCCTTCGCGCGCGAGCCGGTAGCGGCCACCCTTGCCGAAGTCGCTGGCTGCGATGTCCAGCGATATCGCCACGTCCTGGCCCGGCGTGTAGCCCGCGGCGTCGATCGCGCGGTGCAGGAATTCGAGCGCTTCTTCATTCGTGTCGAACGCCGGCCACCAGCCGCCCTCATCCGCCACGCCGGCCAGGCGCCCGGCCTGCGCCATCAGCACACCGGCGGCTCGATAGACCTCGGCGGTCCACTCGAGCGCCTGCACGTAGTCGCGCGCGCCGACCGCGATCACCATGAAGTCCTGCACGTCGACGCGGCGTCCCGCGTGCGCTCCGCCGCCGAAGATCTGCACTTCGGGCAGCGGCAGGCAAAAGTCTTTGCGTTTCCCCGCCAGGTAGCGCCACAAGGGCTGGCGCGCCGCCGCTGCTGCGGCGTGCGCGAGCGCCATCGAGGTCGCGACGATGGCGTTGCCGCCCAGGCGCCGTTTGTCGGGCGTGCCGTCCAGCGCAATCAACACGGCGTCGTTCGCTTCTTGCGCCGTCACGTCGCGGCCGATCAGCGCGGCGGAGATTTCGCCGCTCACCGCGGCGCACGCGCGCTGCACGTCCGG
>JBEBHW010000278.1:0-5264 GCA_040081145.1 Burkholderiaceae bacterium | reverse complement strand
GCAGGCATGGAAGCGGTGGCGCGCCAGTTTGCGACGGACCGCAAGACCCTCGTGCTGCGCAACGGCTGGTTCAGCTACCGTTGGACGCAGATTCTCGAGATGGGGCGCATCTCGCAAGACTGCACCGTGCTCAAGGCGCGGCCGGTCGGGCCGGGTCGCCAAATGGCGTATGCGCCTGCGCCGCTTGCCGAAGTCGTGGCAAACATTCGCGCGCAGCGTCCAGCCGTCGTGTTTGCGCCGCACGTCGAAACCGCCGCCGGCATGCTGCTGCCCGACGCCTACTTGCGCGCCGTGGCTGACGCTGCGCACGAAGTCGGCGGCCTGTTCGTACTCGATTGCATCGCCTCGGGCGCGATCTGGGTCGACATGCAAGCCACGGGCGTTGACGTGCTCATCAGTGCGCCGCAAAAGGGCTGGAGTTCGTCGCCCTGCTGCGGCCTGGTGATGCTGAGCGAGCGTGCCAGAGCCGCGATCGACACCACCACGAGCAGCAGCTTTACGCTGGACCTGCGCAAATGGCTGCAAATCATGGAAGCCTACGAGAGCGGTGCGCACGCCTACCACTCGACCATGCCCACTGACGCGCTGACCAGGCTGCGCGACGCGATGCTCGAGACACAGCTGCTAGGCTTCGAGCATTTGCGCTCGCAGCAGCAAGAGCTCGGTCGAAAGGTGCGCACGATGCTCGCCGGCAGGGGATTTCGCAGCGTCGCTGCCGAAGGGTTTCAGGCGCCGGGTGTCGTCGTGAGCTATACCGACGACGCCGGCCTGCACAGCAGCAAGAGCTTCCTCGCGCAAGGCTTGCAGACCGCCGCGGGCGTGCCGCTGCAATGCGACGAGCCTGCGGACTTCAAGACGTTTCGCATCGGCCTGTTCGGGCTGGACAAGCTCCAGCATGTGGAGCGCACGCTGGCCAATCTCGAGCAGGCCCTGACGCGCATCATCGGCGTCGAGCCTGCGGTGCGCGCCGCCGCCTGAGGGCTGCTCGCGCGTTGACGCACTCACAGCGATCGGATGCCCGACGCGACCGCGGCGCTGTTCGTTCAGAGCCTGCTGATCGGGTTTTCGATCGCCGCGCCGGTGGGGCCGATCGGCCTGTTGACGATTCAGCGGACCCTGCAACTCGGGCCTCGCGCCGGGCTGGCGACGGGCCTGGGCGCAGCGGTGGCCGATGCCGTGTACGGCGCCGTCGGCGCATTCGGCGTGACGCTGCTGATCGATGCGATGACTGCGGCGCGTCTACCGTTGGCGGTGGGTGGCGCCGCGTTCCTGCTTTGGTTGGCCTACACGACGTGGCGCACGCCCGTCACGGAACACGCCGCCCAGGTGCCTGGCGGCTCCGACCTGCTGCGCTGCTTCGCCGGCACCTTTGTCCTGACTTTGTCGAACCCGGCGACGATCCTCTCGTTCATCGCGGTGTTCGGGGCGCTCGTCGGGCGCATGGCGGTTGCTTCGCCGTGGACGATGGTGCTGGGGGTGCTGCTCGGGTCAGCGTTGTGGTGGCTGCTTCTGAGCGCGGCCGTGGGCAGGTTGCGCGAACGTTTCGATGCGCGTTGGCGCACTCGGGTCAACGCGCTGTCAGCGCTGCTGCTGGCGGGCTTTGCGCTGTGGCAGCTCGCCGAACTCCTCAGGTAGAGGCTACGCCAGGCGCCGCTTTGCGGCCTCGCGAATTGCACTCAACGTGCCGCGCGTCGTGATGACGTCGGCGTCGAGTTTCAAGTGCAGCAGCGTCGGCACCTCGCGCGCCAGCGCCGCGCGAAATGCGGGCTCGAAGTCGGCGGTTCGCTGCAAAGTCTCGGCGGCCAGGCCGTAGGCGCGCGCGAGCGCTGCGAAATCGGGATTGAACAAGTCGCTGCCGCTGACGCGTCCGGGGTATTCGCGCTCCTGGTGCATGCGGATCGTCCCGTAGGTGCCGTTGTCGACGACGATCACGATCAACTTGCCTTCTGCGCGGCCGGCGCTGTAAGCCATCGCGGTGGCAAGTTCCTGTCCCGTCATGAGGAAATCGCCGTCGCCGGCGAAATTGATCACGGTGCGCTGCGGCTGGAGCAGCGCGGCGGCCACCGCCGCAGGCAATCCATAACCCATCGCCCCCGAGGTGGGCGCGAGATGGGTTCGCCCGGTCTGGTGCAGCGCGGGAAAGCGAACATAGCGTTGCGGCCAGCCGCTGAAATTGCCGGCGCCATTCGTGAATACGGTATCGGCAGGAACCAGCTTGGCGACGGTCTTCACGACCACCGCCATGTCGAGCGGCTCGACCACCGGCGCGACAAGATTCGCTTCGTAGTCGGCGTGCGCGTCGGCGGTCCACTGTGCCCAGGGCAACTCGGCGGGCGGTGGCGCAAGGGTCTCCAGGGCTTTCGCCGCGCACGCCATCGACGCCTGCATCTTCAGCTGTGCCGCGTAGACGCGGCCGAGTTCTTCGGCGCCCGCATGAATGTGGACCAGCGTTTGGCGCGGTTGCGGTGCTTCGAGCAAGGTGTAGCCACCGGTCGTCATTTCGCCCAGGCGCGGGCCGACGGCGATGATCAGATCGGCGTCGCGAACTCGCTGCCCCAGTTTCGGATTGATGCCGATGCCCACGTCGCCCGCATAGTTCGCATGGCGGTTGTCGAACAGATCCTGGAAGCGAAACGCGCAGGTGGCCGGCAGATTCCAACTCTCGACGAAACGCTGCAGAGCAGCACACGCCTGCGCCGACCAACCACCGCCACCCGCAATCAGCAGCGGCCGGCGCGCGGCGAGCAGCATTTCGCGCAGTTCGCGCAAAGCGCCAGGCGCTGGCCAGGCGTGGGCGGGTTCGACAAACGGCAGCACCGGCGCTGCGGTCAGCGTCGTCAACATGTCTTCGGGAAGCACCAGCACCACCGGCCCGGGCCGACCCTGCAGCGCCGTGTGAAAGGCGCGCGACACGTATTCGGGCAGGCGGTCCGCGCTGTGCACTTCGCCCACCCATTTCGCCATGCCCAGCGTGCCCGGGCCGAACATCTGCCGGTAGTCGAGTTCCTGGAAGGCTTCGCGATCGCGCTGCTCGCTCGCGACCTGGCCGACAAACAGAATCAGCGGCGTGCTGTCTTGAAACGCGGTGTGGATGGCGATGCTCGCGTTGGTTGCGCCGGGCCCACGCGTGACGAAACAAATCCCCGGCCGGCCGCTCAACTTGCCTTGCGCCTCGGCCATGAAACCCGCCCCGCCCTCTTGCCGGCAGGCGATGAAACGAATCCGGTTTCGATGTTCGTGGAATCCGTCGAGCACCGCGAGATAACTTTCGCCAGGGACGCCGAACACGGTGTCCACGTCCTGCGCGATGAGCGCCTCAACCAGCGCATGGCCGGCAGGGCGCGAGGCCCCGTGTTGCGGCGCAACCGTCATGCCGAACCTCGCACGGGACGCAGCCTGGGCCGCGTGGATTTGCCCACGGTGAGCGCGTTGACCACGAGCACCGCTTGAAACAAGGCCATCGCGATCCACACCCAGACAGGCATCTTGTGGTCCATCATCCAACCGAACAGCGCGGGCGCGAACGCCATGCCGACATCCAGGCCGGAGTAGACGACGCCATAGACGCGCCCGGTCGCGTTGGGCGGTGCGGCGCGTTTGACGAGCAAGTCGCGCGACGGCCCGCACACGCCCGACGCAAAGCCCATCACGCCCATCAGCAGCGGCACCATCAACGCCGGCCCGGGAACCAAGCCGATTGTCAAGGCGCACAGCGCCGCGCTGCCAAAGCCGACGCTGATGACGCGCTCGGCGTTGTTCGGGTCGCGCACGAGGAAACCTCCCGCGAGAATTCCCGCCGCACTGCACACCATGTAGATCGACAGGCACATCGCGGCCCAGGCGATAGGCACGTCATGCAACTGGCGCGCCGCTTCGGTGGCAAAACTCTGCACGCCACCCAGCGCAACAGCGTAGAACAAGAAGAAGAGGAAGGCGAGCCAGACTGAGCGCAGTTTGAGGAAGTGGAAAGCGCCTTCGCTTGTACCCGCGCCTGGCGCAGCGGCGTCGCTGCCCGAGGCGTCGGCGACGCTCGTGCGAAGCGGCGCTGCGATCCAGGCGCGCAGCACAACCATCACGAGCAACACCGCGCCCGCCACCAAACCGGCGCAGAACACTGCCGTGCGCCAGCTCGACACCTGCGCGATCCCTACCAGGAAGAGCGGCGCAGCCGCCCAGCCCAGGCTGCCGCTTAGACCGTGCACGGCGAAGGCGTGGCCGAGCCGGGGCCTGCCGACGCGCGCGTTGAGTATCGAAAAATCGGCGGGGTGGAACACGCAGTTGCCCAGACCGGCCAGGCCCGAGAACAGCATGAGCGTCAGATAGCTGTGGCTTGCAGCCAGGCCGAACGCGGCGAGCATCGACAGTGCGAGCCCCGCGAAGAGCACCGGGCGTGCGCCGAACCGGTCAACAACAAAGCCGGCCAGCGCCTGGCCGATTCCCGAGACGACAAAGAACACCGACATGACGACGCCGAGTTCGGCGTAACTCAGGCTGAACTCGTCGCGGATCCACGGGAACAGCGGCGCCAGGATGAGGTGGAAAAAGTGCGAAACCGCGTGGCCCAGGCTCACCAGGGCAATCGTTCGCGTGTCTTGCCGCAGCGAAGCGGTGTGGGAATCCATCCTGCGCCATGAGAGTCGGGGCGCTCAACTATAGGCGACGCTCGGTTGCACGGCAGGCACGTCGCGACGCGGCGCCTGCGTGGGCATCGCTGCGGTGCGCCTGCCGATCGCGTAGTAGTCGAAGCCGGCCGCGCCTCCACCGGACAGGCCTCGACAAGAGTGCACTCGCGCAGCAGAATCGCGGCGCGAATGTCATCCGAAAGAAAGCCCAGCTTGACCACGATATTTCTCGCGCGCCACGGCCAAAGCGAATCGAACAATCAAAAACTGATCACCGGGCAACTCGACGTTCACCTGTCAGAGCGAGGTCGCGAGCAAAGCGAGTCGCTGGCGCGTTGCCTCGCGGATGAACCCCTTGCCGCGATCTACACGAGCGCGCTCGTCCGAACCGTCGAGACGGCGCAACCCACGGCGTCGGCAAAGCAGTTGGCGATCGTTTCGCTGCCCGCGCTCAATGAAATCCACCTCGGTGTTCTGCAGGGCCGGCATCGTGACGAACGTGACACGCAGGCGCAAATGCTTTGGGCGCAGTGGCAGGCCGACCTCTGGAACTACCGCGTGCCCGGCGGCGAGACCTTTACCGAGCTGGCCCAACGCGCCGGTCAAGCGCTCGAGGACATCCTGCAGCGTCACCGCGAGCAG
>JBEBHW010000277.1:0-5306 GCA_040081145.1 Burkholderiaceae bacterium | reverse complement strand
GAACAAGGAGTCAACCATGCAATCCGAATCACACGGCGTTTTGGTCACCCCGGGACGAGCGCGTGTCCGAACTGCCAGCGGGCACGCGGCGTGTTTGCGCGTGGCGCTGTTGGCCGTCGGCCTGGGTGCGGCGGCGTGCAGTGCGGCGCAGACGCCGGCGATCGATTTGTGTGCCGGAATGGTCACGGACAAGGAAGCGCATCCCAAGACGACGGTTGCACGACCGGCCAAAGGTGTCGCGTTCACCGACCCGGTTTTCGGTAGCCGCGTGATGCGCATTACGGATGCGCGCGCAGATTTCGGTGCGACTATCGCAAAGCCCTTGTATGCCACCATACCGGCATGGAACATCGACGAGAGCCGTCTTCTGCTCTGGGTCAGGGACAAGGGCCACGCTTTGTTCGACGGGCGCACTTACCAGTTTCTCGGGATGCTCAAGGTGCAGCCTTCCGACATCGAACAACTCTATTGGGATGCGCGTGACCCCGACGTGCTTTGGTACAACTACTCGTGGGAGATGAGCGGCCGGTCGCTGCGGCAGCTGACGCGTTATCAGGTCTCCAGTGGCCAAAAGTCTGTGGTCTACGACTATCCCAATGCGGGCAAGCCGCGCGGTTTCAAAGTTGACAACGGCGGGGATCCGCAGTTCCCTTCCTGGGACATGAAACTTTGGGGTGTGCGCGTCGAGATGTCCAAGGGAAGCGAAAAGTTCTCCTTCGCGATGCCCGAAAAGCGCGAAGGGCGGCGGGCCTTCGATGATGGTCCGACACCGCAGGCATGTCCATCGGGTCGGTGTATGTGGGTTCCGGAAAAGCAAGGCTCCCGTCTGGTCGATCTCAGGACGCTCGAAACCGTGCAAAAGCTCAAGCTGTGGGGCTATGAGCATGGCAATCTTGGCCGTAACGCGGCGGGTGAGGATTTCTTTGCCGCGGTGCAATTCGACTCCAAGCCTGCCGGCACCCTGATTGTCGAGAACCTGCAAACCGGCGTGGTGAAGCCGGTGATCTCCACGGCCAATGGCTATCCATACCCACCCACAAGCACGCACATTTCCGCGGTGGCGCTGCGCGCTCCCGGCTGGGTGGCGGTATCGGCGGTGGGCAAGGTAGAAGGCCGCCAAGCGCTGCACCAGGAGGTGATGCTGGCAAACGTCGACAGCGGCACGGTCTGTCGGGTCGCCCATCATCGTTCGCATGGCAAAGACGGCAAGTTCGGTTACTGGGCCGAGCCGCATGTGACGATCAGTCCCAGCGGCACACGGGTCGTGTTCGCCTCGGACTGGGACAATGGCGACGCCGTCGATACCTATGTGGTGGAGTTGCCCGCCTATCGACGCATGAATCGCTGAGGCGCGCGCCGCAGCTCAGTGGGCGGCGGTGAGGGCCGGCAAGTCGGTGCGGCCCGGCTCGGAATCACGCGCCGGCGCTGATAACCAGTGGATCAGGTGGCGGGCGATGCGAGTCGCGGTCCCTGCATCCCAGTACAGGGCAGGCTGAGAATTTGACCCTTCAATGGCGATGAGATCGTGCACTTTGCGGTTCTCGACGGCACTTCCCTGCGTACGTCCGGTGGCCTCGAGGGCCTTGATCGATGCGTCGGCGGCCAGTTCAAGGCTAGAAATCCCCAAAAACTTGGACTCTTCGAGCCAACGACCTCCCGGTAGGGTCACGAGGCGTTTTGAATTGCGCAGCAGTGCGAGCATTTGTCCGAATCCCGCGCTCAGCACGGGCGTGACGCGCAGTCCTTCGATCCGAGTCGCCAGGTCCGATGCCTCGAACTGATGAAACGCGGTCGGCCGCATTGGCCAGAGCAGGGGCAATTCGCGCGAGAGCGTGGCGAGCCGGTCAACGCAGCGAACGAGGTCGACACCTTGATCCGGGCCGATTTGCGGATCGATGGCGACCATCCCGTACGGTTCCGCGAGAACCGAAGCGTCAATTCCCAACAATGGCCCGATCGCAGCGCGGCTGCCATGCCCATGGCTCAATGCCATGGCAAGCATTTCCCGACCCAAGTTACCCACACTGTGCACTCGATCGAGCCGCACCCCTTCGCGGTACAAGGCGTAGAAAGTTTCCATCGAGTCGGTGAAGAGCAGATCGGCATTCTTGTCAATCAGAATGGCGTTCGAACCGGCGCCGATCTCGTGCGCCGTGTCGCGCTGGCCCGAGACGGTTCGAAGCAGGCGCACGCCCCTTCTGCGGGTCAGCAAAGAGCATGCGAGATCTGCATCGGAGCTGCCCATCACCATGACGGCGTGCGGTTGAATCTCCGTCAGCAGCGCGTCGAAAACAGGAAGCAAGTGCGAAACGTGAATCGCGAAAGACTCGGGGGCGATGCCTAGATGCAACCCCAACGCCGGTAAGGGCATGCGCATTTTGTCGAGATCGTCCAGCTCCAGATCGGCTTCAGCGCCGATGTGAACCGCGACGATCCGGGGCAAGCTGGGGAATCCTTCGAACGCGCCGGCCAAGACGCCGGCCTTGAGGTAGTCCGAGGCAGAGCCGACGAGGCACAAGATAGGTCGATGGAATTCGACGTGTCTATGGATTCGACGCACCGGCACCGGCGTACGCCGTCGGACTGAGCCGACTTCTGCGGCAGGGACGGGCGGCACCGGTGTTTCCGGACGGCTGCCTGGAGCGCCGACCCGGATGGGCGCCGCAGGTACCGTGACGGACGAGTCGGCGGCGGTGAAAGGCTTGGACTTCGTCACCACCGCGATGTCTGGCCCATGCGCTGGCGACGAAGCAGACTGACTTGGTGCTGCAACGTCGAGTTGGCCCGCAGGTCGGCGTTCGGTCCCTGCGGGAGTGGATTTGGCGGGCGTCAGGGGTGCGTCGAGTGGCACCGGTCCGGTGATGGCCTCACCAATCTCCCCCTTGAGCTCCAAGGCGGTGTCGTCGACCATTGCGACGGTCACGGCGCGTGCACCACTGAGGAATGCACTGAGCAACAAGCGATTGCACAACCGGTTGATGCGACGCGGCACGCCGCCCGTCCACTCGTGTACACGGTCAAGCGAGCCTGGTGCCAACCCAGGCGATACGCCCCTCCATCCCACGCGGTGCAGTCGATGTTCGACATAGGCGCGGGTCTCGGCTTGATCGAGCGGGCCCAGGTGACACGACGCGATCACGCGCTGCCGCAGCTGCTCCATCGACTTCGACTGCAGCAAGCTCCGCAGTTCGGGCTGCCCGACCAGGAAACTTTGCAACAAACCATGGTTACCCAGTTGGAAGTTCGACAACATTCGCAACTCTTCAACCGCCTCGTGCTTGAGGTTTTGGGCTTCGTCGATGATCAGCAAGGCGCGGCGCCCCTGTGCCGCCATGGCCGTCAGGTAGGCTTCCAGGCTGGCAATGAGGTGGGCCTTGGATGGATTGTTCGAGGCAATGCCGAACGCAATCAGGATCGCTTGCAGCAATTCGCTCGACTCAAGCTGCGTGCTCACTACTTGCGCGGCTACAACCTTGGTCGGGTCCAGGCCAGCGAGAAGTGTTCGCACGAGCGTCGTCTTGCCAGCCCCGATTTCGCCGGTCACGACGATGAAGCCTTCGCCTTGGTGGGCGCCGAACTTCAGGTAGGCGAGCGCGTTGCTGTGGCCGCGGCTGTCGAAATAGAACGCCGGGTCCGGATTGAGCTGGAAGGGCGAGCCGCTGAAGCCAAAGTGTGATTCGTACATCGTGCGTCAGAACCTGTGTTCGACCCCGAGAAACGCCGCAGTCTCTTGCGCCGGCGAGACCACGTTCGAAGTCGAAAGCTGGCGCCGTGCGCCGACGAGGAATCGGGACTTCGGGGTCAATTCCCGGGTGGCGGAGAGAACTGCCGATTTGGTGGTTGTGACCTGACCTTGCGAGGTTCCGCGGCCCTCGATCTTCACACCGCTTACGGCTGCTTGGGCGCTGAGTGTCGAGGTCAATCGGCGGTTCAGGACGACCGAGGTGCCCAGTTGGGCGTTGTCGTCACTCACCGGGGGCAACGGCAGGGGTGGGGCATCCGGTCGCTGAAGTTGCAGGGACTCAATCGCGAACAGGCGCAACGTCAAAACCGAAAGCGGACTGAGAAACGCCACGGACAGAGCAGCGCTGCGCTGCAGCTGCGCATAGTCTGAGAAAACCGCGATCGGCGCCGTTGTATCCGCCTGTGGCCCGAGTCGCGCGATAGCGTTGTCGACGACGACTGCACGCTCCGTCGGATTCGGAAAGCGCGTTGAGTACGCCGAATCGATGAGGCTTCTCAGGTCGCCGCCCGCACTGTTCGAAAGCAGCAACGACGACGGTTGCGACGCAGGCTGCTTCGCCAAATTCAGATTCATCGCCATGAATGGCGAGCGGTGCGTCCAAAGCACGCTCCAGCCGTTGTTGTAGAAACGTCGTTCCGCACTTGCATCGAGATCGGTGCGCTCCGTGGGGCGCCAGCGAATCCGTAGGCCCCGGATCGTGTCGCGGCTTGTCGACGAGGCAATTTGATTTTGCTCCACGCCCACGACCCCGCCCAGAATCAGTGTGGGGTCAACAGCGTAGGTCAGCACGCCGCGCACGCTCGCAAGTTCGACCCGCGAGCTGGCGCTGTTGATGAAATCAGTTCGCTCCTGGTTCGCCTCCAGGGAGAAGCCAAACGGCAATGGAAGTTGCGTGAACGCGAGCGAATGACTGTGCAGTTCAGTGTCGCTGCGCTCGGTCGCCGCGGCAAGATTGGTCGAGGCGCGGGTCCACACATTGTCATTGCGGTACAAGAGGGAAAGTGAGGGCGTGAACGCGTGATCGAGGAAGGGGCTGAGTCGGTATTGCGTCACCTGCTGGCGGGCTGTAGGAAGGGTTGCGCTCGAGGCGGCAGAAAACGGATTGGCAGTTGCGTGCTCAAGTTGTGCGGCAGCGTCCAGATAGAGCCAGCGGTCCAAGGCCGTCGCTTTCGCCGCAACGCTCGCCTTCGGAATGAACTCATTGGACAGGGTGTTTCGCAAGTAGCTCAATGAATCCGCCTCGACGAGGCCATCGACCGCGTACCCCGCGCCGCGCCCGGTAATTGCCAGGCGTGGGGTTGCCTCGAAAACGACGTCACCACCCGTCTCGGCTGAATTGGCGAAGCCGCTGTTGGGCTCGATGCGCCAGGTCTGAGCGCTCGCGATCGAAATCGACGATTGCCAAATCACCCAGATGGCCACGCATCGGAGCGCCACGCTCCGCCCCTCAATCCGCGAAATAGCCATAGTGGCGATGATCGGAGTCGGTGTTGGAGCGATTGAGCACGCTGAGCACGAGGGGACAGTGTTCGAGCGCGGTGTAGGCCTGAGCCAGGTCCAG
>JBEBHW010000276.1:0-5307 GCA_040081145.1 Burkholderiaceae bacterium | reverse complement strand
CAGACGCTGCTTCGCGTCGACACGCTCGTCGGCCAGGCCGACAAGAGCCTGGCGAACATCAACGACAAGCTGCCCGCGCTGCTGACGCGCACCGGCGACACCCTCGAGCAATTGAACGGCGTGGCGCGCGACGTGCGTGCCGTCTCCAGCGCAGCGTCGGCGTCGCTGCCGAATACGCTGCGCAGCGTGGGACCGCTGGTGGACGACGCGCGCGACATGGTGAGCGGCGTGAAGACGTCCTGGCCGGTGCGCAACATGCTCGCCGCGCCGCCCACGGCGTTGCAGCCGATCGACAGCCACGATGCGGCGGTGCTGCGTGAACCCGCGAAGCGCTGACCGCGTACGTGCTTTGGCACGCCGTTCCCCCTCGCGCGGCAAGAGTTCGCGCGTGAGGGTGTTGGCCGCTGTCGCAGCGCTGGCGGCCGCCCTGCTCGCAGCGTGCTCGAGCCCGCCGCCGCGACCGCCCAGCGCTGCCCAGGCGAGCGCCCAGGCGCATCACCTGACGGGTGCGCGCGCCCTGCGCCGCGGCGACCTGAACGGCGCGCTCGCGGCCTATGGCGACGCGCTTGCGGCGTCCGACTCCGTCGAAGACTTCGAGGGCAGCGCCACGGCGCTGCTGAACCTCGCCCTGGTGCACGCCCGGCTCGGGCAGCTGGACGCAGCGCACGCCCGAGTCGACCGCATCCTCACCGCACCGCAGCGCTACAGCGACGCGCAACGCGGCCAGGCGGCGACGCGCAAGGCGATGCTTTACCTCGACGCCAAGTCGTACGGCATGGCGCTGCAGTGGGCCGACCAGGCACGCGCCGTGTGCGGCGACCCTTGCCCGCTCGCGGCGACGCTGGCCAACCTGCGCGCCTGCGTCGCGCTCGACCGGGGTGAATCCGAGCGCGCCATCGGCCAGGCGACGCGCGCCGCCGACTTGGCCGCGGCGCTCGGCCAACCGGCGGAACACGCGAATGCGCTGCGCCTGCTCGGGCGCGCCAGCACGCGCATCGGCAAGACCGACGAAGCCGCACAGGCGCTCGCCCGAGCGCTGCAGCTGGACCGCGAGCTCGGTCTGCCCGAACGCATATCGCTGGACCTGATGCACGCCGGGGAAAACGAAGAGCGCCGCGCGCAGCCGGCCGCAGCGCGCGACTTCTACGAGCGTGCGCTGAATGTGGCGCAGGCCGCGGGCTTGGTCCCTCTGGTGGATGCATTGCGGGGTCGAGTCGGCAGGCGCGACTGAAGCACGCCAATCGAACCCGATTCGCTCCTGGGTGTCACAACCGCACGAGCAGCAGCCTTTTCTTGCTCGGTCCGGGCAATCGGAACACCCCGAAGCCACGCTCGTCCAGAGTGAGCAATTTCGAATCTGGCGTTTCCCGGTAGAGCTACGACGCGGCGCTAGCCGCTGGGCACTCGACGCTGCGGCCCGCGTCGAGCGCCGCCAATGCCGAGGCCAGCGCCGCGCCGAGCCGCTGTACCGCTTGCCGATGGCCGCCGGCCAACGCCGGGATTCCAGCCCCGACGCTTTGTTCGAGCACGCTGCGGCAACGCAGCACCGGCGCGGCGCTGCCTGACTGCACCGACCATGCCGCGACCATCGTGCTGCGGCCGGGCGTGGAGTCGAAGCGCTGCACGTCCACGGCGATGCGCCAGTCCTTGCGGCCCGCAGCCGGCGTGGCCCCGGGCGTGCCGAGCGTGACGGCCATGTGTTCGCTGAGCGCGGCGCGCACTTCGTCAGCCAGCGGCGCGATCCAGCGCTCCTGCTCGAGCAGCGCCAACGTGTCGTCGGCCAGGCGCACCACGAACTGAGGCTGGTCGACTTGCGGCGGGACGCTCACCGGCAACAGCTGCCACGCCGGCAGCGCCGCTGCGGCGGCCGGGCGCACGCCCGCCGTGGGCGGCATCAGGCTGTGAAAGCGCGGCGGCGCCTGCGTGCTGCACGCGGCGAGCAGCAACAGCAACCACAGCGGCGCGCGGCGGGCTCTGGCGCTCTTCATGGGTGTCCTCCTGGGGCGATTTCGAGCGTCATTGGCGCACGCCCACATCGGCGTCCGCCGGTTTGCCGCGCAGCAGCGACTCGGGGTGCAGTTGCAAATAGTCGCCGAGCACGCGCAGCGCCCGCGCGGCGCGCTGGATTTCAATCAAGGTCTGGTTCGCGTTGCGCAGCAGCGGTGCGTCGGGCTGGGCCACGCCGCGGTCCACGCCGTCGAGCGTGCTTTGCACCGACTTGAGCGAGCGCTGCACCTCGAGCAGCAACTCCTGCGCCTGCGGCGAGAGCTGCTTGATGGCTGCGTCCGCGCTCGCCAGCGTCTTCTCCAACTGCGGCGAAAGCTGCTGGATCGCGGCGTTCGCGCTTGCCAGCGTCTGCTGCAACGCCGCGGTCGCGCCGCCCGCGCCACGCAATGTGTCCTGCAGCGTGCCGCTGGCGGCGCTCGTGTTTTTCAGCGTCTCCTCCAGATTCGCGCCGATCTGCTCGAAGCGAATTCGCGCAATGCGCTCCAGGATCTCCGCGACCTGCGGCTGCAAGTCGCCCGTGCCGCCAGGCAGCGACGGAATCGTCGGCGTCGGCTGGGTCACGTCGAGTGTCGCCTTCGGCGCGTTGGCGACGAGCTCCAGCGCCACATAGGGCTGGCCGGTGAGCAGGTTGCCGCTTTTCAGTTGGGCGCGCAGGCCGCGTTCCACGAGCTGCTTGAGGAACATCGAGTCGGATTGCGCGGCGCTGCCGCGCTGCGCCATGAACTCACGGCGCGCGTCGCCCAGCCGGGCCGGGAAGATTTCTGCGACCACCTCCACCGGAAAACGCTGCGTGCGCGGGTCGTATTGCATCGCCACGGTTTGCACGTGGCCGATTTCCGTGCCGAGCAGTTCCACCGTCGCGCCCACCGCCAGGCCGCGCATCGCCGGGGAGAACACCATGCGCACGCGTTGCCCGACGCCGTCGGGCGGCGCGAGTGCCGCCTTGCGGTCGGCGTACAAGACGAAGCGCTGGCCGTCCGGCGCGGGCGACCCCTTGGCAGCGCCCGGCGGCGCCGCGAAGGCGATGCCGCCGGCGACGAGCGACGCAATCGACTCGGTGTTGACGCTCAGGCCTGCGGCGCTGATCGACATATCGATGCCGCTTGCGTTCCAGAAGCGCGAGGTCTGCGTCACCAGCAACTCGTTCGGCGATTCGACAAACACCTGCACGTCCACGCCGTCGCGCTGCGCATCGAGCGTGTAGCCGACGACGCGCCCGACGCGCATGCGCCGGTAGTACAGCGGCGAGCCGACTTCGAGCGAGCCAAGGTCTGCCGCGTTGAGCACGAAGCTGCGCCCGGGCTCGCCGCGCTGCAACAGCGGCGGCGCTTCGAGGCCGGTGAAATGCGATTCTTCCTTGGCCGTCACGCCGGCGTCGGCACCGATGTAGACGCCGGAGAACAGCGTGCCCAGGCCGCTGATGCCGGCCGTGCCGACGCGCGGGCGCACCACCCAGAACTGGGTGTCGGCCACGGCCAGGCCGGCGGCGCTCTTGTCCAGGCGCACGGTGGCGAGCACCCGGCCGCGGTCCGGGCTGAGGCCCACTTTGGTGACGCGCCCCACCACCACTTCCTTGTAGCGCACTTCGGTGCGGCCGGGCTCGAGACCCTCGGCATTGCGAAACGTGATCGTGATCAGGGGCCCGGTCTGCAGCAGCGTTCGCGCCACGAGCACGATGCCGGCGAGCAGGGCGACGAGCGGCACGATCCAGACGAGCGAGAAGCGCAAGCGGTTCGCGCGCACGATCACCGGCGGCGGAATCGCGGCGCGCGCCTGCGCGCGACTCCCAGCAGGGTCGGAATGGGGCGCGGGGTCGACGGGCTCAGCCATGGCGAGATTCTGTCCGGGGTGAGAGGCGGCGCAAACGGCGCTGTTGTTTTGGCGCGGTCCGCGACGTTTCTCCCGCGGGGGGCCAGATCAGGCGTGGATCGAAACTCGCTGCGGCAAGCATCGTCGCGATCACGACGCCACCGAACGCCAACAGTCCCGGCTCGGGGCGCACGCTGGCAAACGCGCCGAAGCGCACCATGCCCACCAGGATGACGACGACAAAGACGTCGAGCATCGACCAGTGGCCCACCGTCTCGAGCAGGCGGTACAGGCGCGCGCGTTCCGCCTGGCGCCAGCGCGACTCGAAATGCGCCGTCACCACGAGCAGGCTGAGCGCGGCAATCTTCAAAATCGGCACGGCGATGCTGGCGATGAAGACGATCGCCGCGAGTTCCCACGAACCGGCGTGCCACAACTCGACGATGCCGCCCAGGATGGTGTGTTCGAACTTGCCGAGCACGCTCGCCGTTCCCATCACGGGCAGCACGTTGGCCGGAATGTAGAGCAACACCGCAGCCGCCAGATAGGCGAGCGTGCGCTGCAAGCTATAGGGTTTGCGCTCGTGCAAGGCGAAAAGGCAGCGCGGGCAGCGCGCCGTGGCGTCGCCGCCTTGCGACACGCGCGACACCATGCCGCAGCATTCGCAGCCCCACAGGCCGAGCGAGCGGGCGGTGACCGGCTCGGGGATCATGAGGGCAGCCCAGGGCCTTTGACCGGTCCCGCCACGCGGGAAAAGGCCCCTGCGGGCGGCCGGACGGGACTCACGCTTTCAACCGATCCGCACGCCACCACAGGCCGTGCAGCCCGGCCACGTGCTCGGCGGTGAGCAACACCGTGAGCACAGCGTAGCAATAAATTCCCACGCCAGGCACGACGCTGGCCAGGCCGGCGCTGCGCACGATGGCCACCAGGGTTCCGAGCAGGAACACCTCGACCATGCTCCAGCGCGTCACCCAGTGCAAGGCGCGCATCGCCGGCAGGAACGCCGCCGAGCGCCGGCCCAGCACGAGCGGCACCAGAACATACAGGCGCAGCAGGATCACGAGCAGCGGAAAGGCGAACGCCGTCGCACCGGCCAGCACCGCCACGGCCTGTTGCCCGGTGTCCCAGGTCTGGGCAATCGCCTGAGGCAGCGTCGCCTCGACGCTGATGCCGCCCAGGTCGAGGGTCACGATGTCGGTGGCGTTGCCCATGACGAAGACGATCAACGCGGTGACGGCCAGCGCAAGCAGGCCTTCGGGCGTGAGGCGATGCCCGCGCCCGAGCGTCGAGCCGCAACGCGTGCATCGCGCCACTTCGTTCTCGGCCAGGGCCTGCCGCGAATACAAGGCGTCGCACTCTTCGCAGACCACCAGCGCGGGATAGATGGCCACGGCTTCGCCGCGCTGCTCGGGGTGGTCGACCCAGCCCAGGCGCCAGAACAGGCGGTGCAGCAGCAGGTTCATGGGCGCGACAGGCGGGGCGATGGGT
>JBEBHW010000275.1:0-5310 GCA_040081145.1 Burkholderiaceae bacterium | reverse complement strand
CGCCTTCAACATGTGGTTCGTCATCGCCACCGAATCGCAAGAGCACGCCGACGCGGCGCTCGCCCGGGTGGCTCGGCTCACCGGGCTGCGCGTGCACGCGTTTCCGAAAGAGCGGGAGTACTTCGTCGGGCTGCGCCTGCCCCTGCCAGAGGCAAAGCAAGGGGACGGTCATGGCCCTGGATGACTTCGACCGCCGCCTCATCGCCGCCACACAAAGCGGCCTGCCGCTCGTGGCGCGCCCCTTTGAAGCGGTAGGCGCGATGCTCGGCGTGAGCGGCGAAGCGGTGCGCAATCGCTTTGCGCAGATGCTCGAGCGCGGCCTGGTCCGGCGCATCGGCGCGGTCCCGAATCACTATCGGCTCGGGTATGTGGCCAACGGCATGACGGTGTGGGACGTCGACGATTCGCACGTCGACGAACTCGGCGCCCTGGTCGGCACCTTGAGCGGCGTGAGCCACTGCTATCGCCGCCCACGCGAGCTACCGCGCTGGCCGTTCAACCTGTTCGCGATGCTGCACGGCCGCTCTCGCGACGAGGTCGAACGCCAACGCGGCGAAGTGCGCGCGCTGCTCGGCAATGCCTGCCGCGCCGACGACGTGTTGTATTCCACCGCGATCCTGAAAAAGACCGGCCTGCGCCTGTCGGAAAGCTGATCCCATGTTTCGCATCAGCCAGTTCATGCGCCTGCTCGCCCACGCCGAGCAGCACGGCGCCATGGCGCCCGCGCGGCGGATTGAGCCGCCCGGCCCGGTGGTGATCTGGAACCTGATCCGGCGCTGCAACCTGACGTGCAAGCACTGCTACGCGCTGTCGGCCGACCATGACTACGCAGGCGAGCTGTCGAGTGCCGAAGTCTTTGGGGTGATGGACAACTTGAAGGCGTACCACGTTCCGGTGCTGATCCTCTCCGGCGGCGAGCCGCTGCTGCGGCCCGACTTGTTCGACATCGCCGCGCGCGCCAAGGCGATGGGTTTTTACGTCGGCCTGTCGAGCAACGGCACCCTCATCGATCCGCCCAGCGCCGAGCGCATCGCCGCCGCGCAGTTCGACTATGTCGGCATCAGCCTGGACGGCCTGGCCGCGACACACGACAAGTTCCGCCGCCTGGACGGCGCTTTCGCGCGCAGCCTGGCCGGCGTGCGCCTGCTGGTTGAGCGCGGCGTGAAAGTCGGCCTGCGCTTCACAATGACGGCGCTCAATGCGCACGACTTGCCCGCGCTGCTGCAGCTCATGCGCGATGAGCACGTGCCGAAGTTCTACTTCTCGCACCTGAACTACGCCGGCCGCGGCAACATCCACCGCGCCAAGGACGCGCAATTCATCGCGACGCGCGACGCGCTCGACCTGCTGTTCGAACACGCCTGGGCCGCAGCTCGCGAAGGGCGCAACGAAGAATACGTCACCGGCAACAACGACGCCGACGGCCCCTACCTGCTGCGATGGGTGCAGCGACGCTTCCCACGCTGGAGCGAGCGGCTGCGCGAGCACCTCGTCGCCTGGGGCGGCAATTCGAGCGGCGTGAACGTCGCCAACATCGACAACCTGGGCAACGTCCACCCCGACACCATGTGGTGGCACCACACGCTGGGCAATGTGCGGCAGCAGCCGTTCTCCGCGATCTGGGCCGACACCTGCGACCCACTGATGGCCGGCTTGAAGGCGAGTCCGCGCCCGCTGCAAGGGCGCTGCGCAAAGTGCATCCACTTCGACATCTGCGCCGGCAACACGCGCGTGCGCGCCCAGAGAATCACGGGCAACCCCTGGGCCGAGGACCCGGGGTGCTACCTCAGCGACACCGAGATCGGCGTGGCGGCCGGTGCCAAACGTGTCGCCCTCACCCCGTTCGCCGCCGTGGAGCATTGAGCATGCGCAACAGATTTGACCTGGCCCGGCGCGTCGCGCTCGGAGTCGCGATTGGCTGGGGGTTGCTGGGCGTGAGCCTGGTGCGCGCGAGCGAACCCGAGGTGCTGTACCAGCAGCACTGCGCCGCCTGCCACGGCGTGAACCGCAGCGGAGCGATGGGTCCGGCGCTGCTGCCCGAAAGCCTGGAGAGGCTGCGCCGCGCCGAGGCGCTTAAGGTGATCGCGCAAGGACGCGTCGCGACGCAGATGAAGGGCTTTCACGGGACGCTTTCGCCCGAGCAGATCGCCCAGCTCGCGCAGTGGATCTACACGCCCGTCAGCCCGGCGCCGACGTGGGCCGACGCCGACATCCGCGCCTCGCGGGTGCGCATCGCCGACGCCAAGAAGCTGCCGAACAAGCCGCAGTGGGCGGCGGACCCGCTGAACCTGTTCGTCGTCGTCGAAGGCGGCGACCACCATGTCTCGCTCGTCGACGGCGAGCGCTTCGAGCCGATTCATCGCTTCGCGTCGCGCTACGCCTTGCACGGTGGGCCGAAGTTCACGCCCGAGGGGCGCTTCGTCTTTTTCGCCTCGCGCGACGGCTGGGTCACCAAATACGACCTGTGGAACCTGACGATCATCGCCGAAGTGCGCGCCGGCTTGAACACACGCAACATTGCCGTCAGCGCCGACGGCCGCTGGGTGCTCGCAGCGAACTCCTTCCCGCACACCCTGGCGCTGTTCGACGCCGACCTGAACCTCGTGAAAAGCTACGCCGCGGCCACGCTCGACGGCCAATCGAGTTCACGCGTCTCGGCAGTTTACGACGCGGCGCCGCGCAAGAGCTTCATCGTTGCGCTGAAAGACATCGCCGAGCTTTGGGAAATCTCTTACGACCCGAAGGCCGAAGACATTTTCGACGGCCTGGTGCACGACTACCGCATGGGCGAAGGTGTGGCGAAGCGGGGTTTCCTCGGCGTGAAGCGCACCCTGCTCAGCGAGCCGCTCGATGACTTCTTCTTTGACCAGGGCTACATCCATGCCCTGGGCGCGACGCGGGCCAAGCCCGCCGACACCGGAGCTGAAGGCCAGCCGAGCGCACAAGTGATCAACCTCGACGCACGTCGGCGCATCGCGACCCTGCCGATCGCCGGCATGCCGCACCTGGGCTCTGGAATCACGTTCTCCTGGAACGGCACGACGCTCATGGCCAGCCCGAACTTGCGCGACGGCGCGCTCGACGTGATCGACATGAAGACCTGGAAGTCGCTGAAAACGATCGCCACGCCCGGGCCGGGCTTCTTCCTGCGCAGCCACGAGAACTCGCGCTTTGCCTGGACTGATTCGATGATGAGCGCCACGGCGAAAGACACGCTGACGATCATCGACAAGCGCACGCTCGAGGTCGTGGCGCAGGTGCGCGAACCCGGCCGCACGCTGGCGCACATCGAGTTCACGAAAGATGGCCGCTACGCGCTGGCCAGCCTGTGGGAGAACGACGGCGCGCTGATCGTCTACGACGCCACGACCTTCAAGGAAGTGAAGCGCCTGAAGATGAACAAGCCGGTGGGCAAGTACAACGTGGGGAACAAGATCTCGCGCTCCGAAGGCACTTCGCACTGAGCACGCACCTGGGCGCGCCGGGAGCGCGGCCGTCAATGCTTCGCGTCGCGGTCAGGCCACCGGCTGGTACGCCGCAAGACGCTTCGAATCGACAATGCGAATGTCGCGTTTGTCGATTTCGATCAACCCGGCCGACTCGAGCTCGTGCAGCACGCGCGAAAAGTACTCCGGCGTCAGCGACAACCGCGAGGCGATCGTCGACTTGCTGACGGGCAGCGATACGGTCAGTGGGTTGCCGCACGCACCCGCGGCGCCGTCCACGTCACGAAGCAGGTAGCCAATGACGCGCTGCAGTCCGCTTTGCAGCGCGTAGGCCTGAACGTCGTGCACCAGGCCATGCAGACGGCGCGAAATGCCGGCGAGCATGCGCAGCGCGAAGCTCGGGTCGACGCCGATCTCGGCGAACACCGCCTGTTTGGAGATCGACAGCAGCAAAGTGTCGGTCAACGCCTGCGCGCTGATGATGTAGGGCCGGCCGGTGAACATCAGCGCCTCGGCAAAGGTGTTGCCAGGACCGACGAGTTCGATGACTTTTTCCTGCCCTGCCGGCGAAATCGCGAACAGCTTGACCTGGCCGGTCACCGTGATATGGAACTCGGCGCAGGGCTCGCCGACGCGAAACACCATGTCGCCGCGCGCCAGGCGGCGCAGCCGGCTGCCGTCGGCCATGCGCTGCAGTTCCGCCGCTTTCAGCTCATTGAACAGCGGCAGCACCGACAAGTAACGGGGCAAGTCGAAGCTGCGCGCTTCCACAGAGGCGTCTCCAAGGCTGGAACACGCCCATTGTCAAAGTGCCGCCGGACTCGGCGCTTGATCGCCGTCAATCGCGGCGCCCGCCGGCCGCAGCACGGATGCGACATGGTCAACCCTCCAGCAGGCGCACCTTCACACTGCGCCCCTTCACCTTGCCCGCCCCGAGGCGTTGCGTGACCAACGGTGCAATCTCGCGCCGCACCGCGACATAGGTGGAAAAATCATTGACGTTGATCTTGCCGATCTGCGCGGCGTCGAACCCCATGTCTTTGGTGAGCGCGCCCAATACGTCGCCGGCGCGGATTTTCTCCTTGCGCCCGCCCATGATTTGCAGCGTCGCCATCGGCGGGCGCAGCATCTCGGGGCTCGTGCTCGTCAACTCGGCCAGCAGCTGCCACTGCGTCGTGAAGCCGAGCGCTTTTTCGATCTGGCCGATGCGCGCCATCTCGTCCAGGCTCGCCAGGCTGAACGCCCAGCCCACGGCGTCGACTCTTCCGGTGCGGCCGATGCGGTGCGTATGGATGGCGGGCTCGGGCGTCACGTCGACGTTGATCACGGCCTCCAACTGCTCGATGTCCAGGCCGCGCGCCGCGATGTCGGTGGCCACCAGCACGCTGCAACTTCGATTCGCAAAGCGCACCAGCACCTGGTCGCGATCGCGCTGCTCCAGGTCGCCGTGCAGCTCGAGCGCCTCGAAACCCGAGGCGCGCAGCACTTGCACAAGGTCGCGGCATTGCTGTTTGGTGTTGCAAAACGCGAGCGTGCTCACCGGCCGGTAGTGGTTCAGCAACTGCGACACCGCGTGCAGGCGCTGCTCTTCGCGCACTTCGATGAACAACTGGCGAATCTTCTGATTCGCGTGCACTTCGAGCAGCTTCACCTCTTTGGGTTCGCGCATGAAGGCCGCAGCAAGTTTGGCGATGCCTTCCGGGTAGGTGGCCGAGAACAACAAGGTCTGGCGCGGTTTCGGACACTGCTTGATGATCGTCGCGATGTCGTCGAAGAAACCCATGTCGAGCATGCGATCGGCTTCGTCGAGGACGAGCGTGTTCAGCGCTTCCAGGTTCAACGAGCCGCGCTCCAGATGGTCCAT
>JBEBHW010000274.1:0-5319 GCA_040081145.1 Burkholderiaceae bacterium | reverse complement strand
TTCGTGCGGCGCCTGCTCGGCAATGCCTTGGCGGCGCAGGTCGACGAGGTCTTCCAGGACACATGGCTGCGCGTCGTGCGCTCGCGCGACTCGTGGGCGCCGCAGGGTGCGACGTTTCGCACCTGGTTGTTCACGCTCGCGCACCACCGCGCAATCGACGTGCTGCGCCGCAGCGGCCGGGAAGTTGCGCTGGACGCCATCGACACGGATGGCGACGAGCCCTGGCAGCCCGACATGGTGCCCTGGCAACATTGGCCAGCGCCGGCGGGCGCGGCGCCGCAGGCCGACGAACTGGCGTTCTGGCGCCGCGCCGGGCTGCGCCTGTTGCATTGCCTCGAGCAGCTTCCGGTGGCACAACGCAGCGCGTTCCTCTTGCACCATGAAGACGGCCTGGGGCTGGCCGAAGTGGCGCAGGCGCTCGAAGTCGGCTTCGAAACCGCGAAGACCCGGCTGCGCTACGCGATGAGCAAGCTGCGCACCTGCATGGGCGCTTACCTCGCAGCGCCGGACCTGCCATGACCGCGCCCTTTGACCACGACACCGAGCGCGACACCGAACGCGACGCCCGCCTGCAAGTTGCGCTGCGCCACGCGCCCGATGCCAAGGCGGCGCCGCCTGTGGCGTTGAGCGACGCGATCCTGCGAGCCGCGCACGGCGCCGTGGCGCAGGCGGGGCGCGCTGCCCCCGCGCCGTCCGGCTGGCTGCGCCAGCTCAGTGCAGCCTGGGCCTGGCTCGGCCAGCCGCGTCTGGCCGGCGCGCTCGCCGGGTTGATGGTGGCCACACTCGTCGGCGTGTTGTGGTGGGATCAACCGATTCAGCGCGCGCTCGACCCCGCCGGTGAGGCGCCGTTGCGATCGAGCGATTCGTCCGCAGCGCCAGCCGTTGCGACAGCGCCTGGCGAGCCGGCCGTCGCCAAGCCGAAACTCGCAAAGCCCGTGCAGGAAATTGAAGCCAAGGCGCGAGCCGTGGCTGCTCCGCGAGCTGCGGCGGAACCCGCCCCGGCGCCTTCACCTGCGATTTCGCCCGAGCCTGCCACCGCACGCGCACCCGCGCCGGCGGCGGCCCCTGCCATTGCGCGTGGGCCCGCCCCGACGCGCAGCGAGGTGTCGGCTGAAGCCCCCATGGCCGGTGGCGCCGAAACGCGACAGGCTGCTGCCGTGATCGCGAAGACGGCGCTCAAGCAGGATGCCGCGGCCGCAGGGATTGCCTCGCCGCCTGCGCCGGCAACGCCGGCCCTTGGGTCAGCCGCACGCCGCGCTGACGCCGCGGTGCGCGAGCGCGCCGAGCTCTCGTCCGCAACCGCAGCGGCTCCCGTGCCGGCCCTCAACCAGGCCCTCAACAAATCAGCGGCTCCAGCAGCCGCGGCGGCGCCCGCGTCACTCGCCGATGTGCGCGCGGCGATCGCCGCGCAGCCGGATCGCTGGACTTGGCAACTTGGTGCACAGCCGCCACGGGCCATGACGGCTGAGCTGCAAGCCTGGCTGGCCCGGCTCGACGCCGCCGCCGGGACTGCGCTTGGCGGCCCCGTACCGCCCGAGTCAAGCGCTGCCCAGAGCGAAAGCGCCACGCTGCATCTCCTGCGCGATGCGCGGGCGCACTGCAGCATTCATTGGGGAACCGAGGCGGTGCAACTGGTGAGCGCAGGCGGCGCTCAGGCGCATCGGCGCGCGGGCCTGCCGCCACAAACCTCTCGCGAACTTGCTGCGGAGTTGGCGCAGATCGCGGCGCGCTGAGCCGGCGCGCTAGAGTCGCACCCAGGCGTCACACCTTTGTCGCGGGCGCCGCGCAGAATCCGCCACCTTCAATGGAGTAAGCATGGCCAAAGACTTCGACACGATGGAGTTCAGCAACACGTCGCCGAACCCGAACATTCACGAAGTGTCCGACCCGGCGCGGCGACTGTGGATTCTGGGTGGCGTTGGCGCGCTGGCAACCGGCGTGTTCGGCGAGCTGCTTCCTGGCTGCGCGGCGGGACCTGGCAACGGATCCTTGCTCGGCTTCAAGGCGATCCCACCCGCCAACGCCGACACACTGGTCGTTCCTGAAGGGTACGAGGCGAGCGCATTCGCGTCGTGGGGCGAGCCCATCGGCGTGGCCGGCAACATGCCGGGGTGGCGCGGCGACGGCAGCAACAGCGCCGCCGACCAGGCGGTGCAAATGGGAATGCACCACGACGGCATCGAGTATTTCCCTATCGATGGCTCGAAGCGCGGCCTGCTCGTGATGAACCATGAGTACACCGACGACGGCCTGCTGCACCCCGATGGCATGAAGACATGGAGCGCCGAGAAAGTGCGAAAGTCACAAGCCGCGCACGGCGTGGCGGTGATCGAAATCGAATCGAGCGGCGCCGAAGCGCCCTGGCAGATCGTGCGACCGTCGCGTTATGCGCGGCGCTTCACGGCGTACACGCCGTTCAACGTAGCGGGCCCGGCGGCGGGCCACGCGCTGCTGCGCACCGCGGCGGATCCGCAAGGGCGAACTGTGCTCGGCACGCTGAACAACTGCGCGAGCAGCCAGACGCCGTGGGGCACTTACCTGTCGGGCGAAGAGAACTTCGCGTTCTATTTCGACGGCGGCGAAAACCTCGATGCGCACCAGCGGCGCTGGGGCCTGCGCAAGACCGGGTTTTACCGTTGGCCCGAACACGACGAACGCTTCGACGCGCGCAAGCACCCGAACGAGTTCAACCGCTTCGGCTGGGTCGTCGAAATCGACCCGATGGATCCGAACTCGACGCCGGTCAAGCGCACGGCGCTCGGCCGCGCCGCGCACGAAGGCGCGTGGGTCGCGTTGACGCGGGATCGGCGCGCCGTCGTCTATTCGGGCGAAGACGCACGCTTCGAGTACATCTACAAGTTCGTCAGCCGCGATCCAGTGCGCGCAGCCGGCGCCGGATTGACGGCGGCGCAGGCGAATCGCGAGTTGCTCGATCACGGCACCCTTTACGCCGCGCGTTTCAACGCCGACGGCACCGGCCAGTGGTTGCCGCTCGTGCACGGCCACGGCCCGCTGACCGCGGCGAACGGCTTTGCCGACCAGGGCGAAGTCTTGATCAAGTCGCGCCAGGCGAGTGACCTGCTGGGCGCAACGAAGATGGATCGGCCCGAGTGGATCACGATCGACCCGAACAGCCGCGACATCTATTGCACGCTCACCAACAACAGCTCGCGCGGCGCGAAAGACCAGCCCGGCGTGGATGCAGCGAACCCGCGCGCGAACAACGTGATGGGCGGAATCATCCATTGGAAGGACGACGGCGACTTCGACGGCACGACGCTGCGCTGGGACCACCTCGTGCTCGCCGGCGACCCGGCCAATGGACGCGCCGAAGCCAAGGGCAACGTCAAGGGCGACATCTTCGCCTGCCCCGACGGCCTGCTTGTCGACGCGCGCGGCGTCATGTGGATTCAGACCGACATGCACGCGACGCAGATGTACAAAGGCGAGCTGCTGCGCATCGGCAACAACCAGATGCTCGCGTGTGACCGCAGCACCGGCGAGATCCGGCGCTTTCTCACCGGACCGGTGAACTGCGAGATCACCGGCGTCACGCTGACGCCCGACGGCCGCACCATGTTCATCAACGTCCAGCATCCGGGCGAGACGCCCACCGACCGCAGCGACCCGGCGGAGCCGACGAAGTATTCGAACTGGCCTGACTACAGGGTGGGCGGCCGGCCGCGCTCGAGCACGGTCGTGATCCGGCGCAGCGACGGTGGCCTGATCGGGACCTGATGGCGCGTCAGGCGCTGCGTCAGGTGATGCGGTAGAAGTCGAGCAGCACCGCATTCGCTTCGCGCTGGCCCACCGCCAGCGCCAGCACCTTGTTCAGGTGCAGCCACGCCGGCGCGCCGGTGGTGAAGCGCACCACCGTGCGAAAGAAATATTCGTCGCGTGGCACCGCTTCGCCACGCGCCAGCCGCGCCAGCACCTGCGGAGGGCCGTGGCGCAGGCCGTCGCTCTGGACTTCGATGAGCGCGCCGTCGTCGCTGCGGATCACGTAGTGCGCGGCGATGTCGAGTGCGCCGTCGGCGCGGTTCACTTGCCAATCGACGCCGCCTTGCACGACCACCCCGTTCAGCTCCGGGCCGCGCACCGTGCCGCCGAGCAATGCCACGTAACGGCGCTCGCCGTGTTTGGCGACGCCCAGGCTCACGACCGGGCCGACTTCGCAGCGCACCTGCGTCATCGGGACGAGTTGCGGCGGCGCGGGAAAGCTTGAAAACGTCATTCGCGCGGGCTCCTATTCGACTTTGCCGATGCCGCGCACCGCCGCCGTCATGGCTTGTGCGTCGGCGTCCCAGTAGGCCTGGAATTCGGGGGCGTCGAGGTACTCGATCGGGCTGCCGGCGCGCGCGATCACTTGCACGACTTGCGGATCCGCCGCGACCTTGCGCGCCGCGGCGCGCAGTCGCTGCACGATGTCTTCGGGCGTGCTCGCCGGAACGAACAGACCCGACCACTGGGCGAAGCGCGCTGCGTGGCCGAGTTGCGCGAGGCTCGCTACGTCAGGCAGGCTCGCGAGCGGCCGATCCCCCCAGTGCGCGAGCGCCCGCAACTTGCCCGCCTTGATGTGCTGCGCCACCGTCGAGGGGCCGCTCGCAACCGCGTCGACCTGGCCGCCCAGCAACGCGGCCAGCGCCGGCCCGGCGCCGGTGTAGGGAATGTGCGTCATGCGAAAACCGGCGTTCGCTTTGAGCATTTCCATCGGCACGTGCATCGTGCCGTAGTTGCCCGAGCTGCCGTAGTTGAAGGCACTCGGCTTGGCCTTCGCGTCGGCGATGAATTCGGCGAGCGTCTTCCACGGTGCTTCGGCGCGAACCACAAACACCGTCGGGTCCGCGGTGAAGCGCGCGATCGGCTTGAACTGACTCGTCGTGAACGCGGGCTTGCGCTCGAACAGCTTGTCGGCCTCGGGAAGGATCGAGATCGACGACAGCGACAGCAGCAGCGTGTAGCCGTCCCCCGGCGCGCGCGACGCGTGGGCGATGCCGAGCGCGCCGCCCGCGCCGCTGCGGTTCTCGACGATCACCGCTTGCTTCAACTCGCGCGCCAGCGCCTCGGCGACGGGCCGCGCCACGGTGTCGGCAACGCCGCCCGGCGGGAACGGCACGACCATCGTGATCGGCTTGTCCGGCCAGGTGGGTTGCGCGCCCGCGCCGCCCGCCACGACGAACAAGCAAAGCAATGCGGCGCGCCTGGCTGCCAATCGCTGAAGACCCGTAGTCATCGCTCAACTCCTTCGAGCCGACTCCTCATCGACCCCAGCCGCATTGTGCCGAGTTCAGGCGTGGGAAACTCCGGCATCTTTTCCGC
>JBEBHW010000273.1:0-5322 GCA_040081145.1 Burkholderiaceae bacterium | reverse complement strand
CGCGTGCGCAATCGCGTCAGCGGGTTGAGCAGTTCTTCGATGCGGCCCTGCGCGTCGCAGCGCTGCGCGTTGGTGGCGAACGCCGGGTCGTCGGCGAGTGCGCCCGCGCCCGTCGCCGTGCACAGCGCCTGCCAGTGCCGCTGGTGCAGCACGGTCACGATCAGCCTGCCGTCAGCCGTGTCGAAGATCGGCGTGCAGGCGACGACGGAGTGGTTGCCGTTGCGCCGCACCACGGCCGGCGCGGCGTCGTACATCGTCAGGCTCGGGTACTGCATGTAGAGGCAGGTGTCGGCGAGCGACGCTTGAATGAAATCGCCGCGCCCGGTGAGACGCCGGTTCTCGAGCGCCGCGAACACGCCGAGCGCTGCCCAGACGCCGGTCGAGACGTCCACCACCGACGGGCCGGTGCGAAACCCGGGCCCCTGCACCGAACCGGTCAGCGCCATCATGCCCATCGCCGCCTGCGCCAGGCCGTCGGTGCCTGCCGGGCCGCCTGCCCCGAAGCCGGTGACGTGAACGCAGATGAGGCGCGGATTCGCTTCGCGCAGCGCGGCGGCGTGGATGTTCGCCTTGCGCAGCATGGCTTCGTCGAGATTCGAGATGACGACGTCGGCGGCCAGCGCGAGCTCGCGCGCAGCGGCTGCTTCCGCTGCGTCAGTGAGGTCCAGGCAGACCACGTTCTTGCTCCGATTCGTGCATGCGTAAAGCGCCGCCACGTCGCCCACCATCGGCCCCATGCGCCGCGTGATGTCGCCCTGCGGGGGCTCGACTTTCAGGACGTCGGCGCCGAAATCGGCGAGCACCTGGCCGCACGCCGGGCCGGCCACCATGTGCGTGAACTCGATGACACGCAAACCGCTCAGCACGCCGGCCATGGTCAAGCCCTGCCCAGCGGCCGCCGCGGCGGGCCGTCGTATTCGATCTCGGCGTCCGGCACGTGGCGCCAGCCGGCCTCGCGCTGCATCTCCTCCACCGCATGAACCGCCAGGCCCGCGCTGCGCGGCACAAAGGCGAGTGCGCGAACGATTTGCCAGTCGAAGCCCAGGTCCAGGCCGAGTGCGGCAAGCGCGCCGTCCTGGTTCATCGGCAAGTGGCGCTTCTTGACACGTTGCAGTTCGACTTCGACTGCGCGCGCAAGAAGCGAGTGAGCACCGGTGACGCCGTTCGCGTCGGCGATGGCATAGAGGCGTGGAACGCGCGGGTCGCCGTCGGGATGCAGCGCGTGGCCATAGCCCGGCACCTTTTCGCCGCGATCGAAGAAGTGGCGGACCAGCGCCTGCGCGGCAACTTCGAGTGTTTGCTCGCCCCGCTGGATCAAGGCCTGATGGTGGACCAGTTGCTTCGCGAGCTGCTCGCACGCGCCGCCATACGTGTCGCCGAACGACAGGATGCCACCCGCCACCGCCGCCTGGATCGGCGTTCCCGACGACGCGAGGTAGCGTGTGACGATGCTCGAGGGCACGATGCCGTGGTCGAGCACCGAGACGAGCATCGCCTCCAGCGTGCGCGCGTGGCCGGGCGGCGGCAGCTCGCCGAGCGCGAGCAGCATGAAGGCCTCGGCAAACGAGACCTTGCCCACCAGCTCACCGAGGCTGTAGCCGCGGATCACCACCGAATCCTTGTCGCCGTAGGCGAGCGCGGTCTTCCAATGTCCCTGGGTCGCCATGGCCTGAAGGTCTCCTTGTGGTTAGCCGGCGCGATCAGCCCAGGCGAGCTGGGCGGGCGCCTCGATGCGACCCTGGGTGCGCGGATTCGGATCGATCTTAGCGGCGAACACAGCAGGCCAGCTAGCGCTTTGCGGCCCGGCCCGATTCGAGGTCCAGCTCGTCTTGCTGCAGCACGACAGTCCCGGGGGCCAACGCGCGCGCCGCCGCCTCGAATTCGCTCGCCACACCCGCCACGACGATGCGCCGGTGCGTGCGGCCCAGGTAACGCGCAGCGAAGCGCTGCACGTCCAAAGCGCCGACCCGCTCGATCTGCCCGATGCGCTGCGTCAACTCCAGCGTCGGCAACCCCGCGACGACGAGCGCCGCGACTTGCGAGCCCAAGCCCTGCGTCGTCTCCAGGCTGCGACTGTAGTCGCCGATGAGCGTGGCCTTGCGCGCGGCAAGTTCATCCTCCGGCACCGGCGACGCAATCAGAGCGTCGAGTTCGGCCGCAACCACGTTCACCACTTCCGCCGCCGACGGGTTCTTGGTTTGCACCGACACCCTGAGCAGCCCGGCGAGGCGGCGCGCATCGAGGCGGCTGCCGGCGCTGTAGCTCAGGCCGCGCTTGATGCGGATCTCCTGGTTCAGGCGTGACGAGTAGCCCCCGCCCAACACGGAATTGAACACCAGGCCCACCAGACGCTCGGCGGAATCGCTGGCCAATGCCGGTACCGCCAGGGCCACGCCGGCCTGGCCGGCGCCCGGCAGGTTGACGATCGTCAGCTCCTGCGGCCACGGCGTGGCCGCGACGGCCGCCGGCGCAGGCCGAGACGAGTTGCCGACCCGCCACGTGCCGAAATGCTGTTTGGCCAAACGCAACGCGAGGGGCATGTCGACGTCGCCGGCGAGCACCAGCACGGCGTTGCCTGGCCGGTAGTTGGCGGCATGCAGCTTGATCGTGTCAGCGCGGCTCAGGCGTGGCAACGACTGCGGCGTGCCGGCGACGGGCTGACCGTACTGCCCCGCACCGAACACGGCGCGCTGCACCGCCAGGCCGGCGAGCGTGCCGGGGTTCGCGTATCCGACCTTCATCTCGTCTAGCACTTCAGCGCGGTAGCGGTCCAGCTCGGACTGCGTGAAGTTCGGGTGTTGCGCGACTTCGGCAAGCAGCGCCAATGCAGCGGAAAGCGCCGGCGTCGTCACCGTGATGCCGAGCTGCGCATGGTTCCAGCCGGCCGAGCTTTCGAGCGTTCCGCCCAGCGCCTCGGCAGCCCGGGCGAGCGCCGGCGCGCTGTACTGGCGTGTGCCGCGCAACAACAATCCTGCCGTCAGCGAAGCCAGGCCGGCGCGTTGCGGCGGGTCGGTCTCGCTGCCCGACAAGACGATCAGTTGCGCGCTCACCAGCGGCACGCCGCGGCGGGGCGCAACGATGATGCGCAGCCCGCTGGCCAAGGCCTCTCCGGCGGGAGAGGAAATCGCGAGCGGTCGCACGTCGGCCGCCGGCGGCGGCGTGTCGAAAGGCTGGGCCGAGGTGAGGCCGGGCAGCCACGCCGCCGTCAAGCACAACCCGTTTGCAGCGCGCGCAAACACCTTGTTCAAGCGCATCATTTGCTCGCTCCTTGCGGCGCACTCGCTGCGCCATCCGGCCGCTGGGCCTGCTGCATGTAGGTCAGCGTCACCTTCGGTGCCTTGGCCACGTAGCTGCGCATCACGCGCTGCACATCGGCTGCGCTGACGCGCTGCAGTTCAACCAATTGCGCGTTCGCCACGCTGCTTCGCCCATGCAGCACCGCCGCTTCGGCCAACGCCGACGCCTGGCCGTGCGGCGTCTGGCGCTCGACGAGCGCCTGCGTCAGAAGCAGCGTCTTGGTCTTGGCCAGCTCAGCGGCAGATACCGGCTTGGCCGCCAGCGCCAGCACTTCATCGAGCAAGGCTTTTTCGACGAGGGCCAGCGCTTTGCCGCCGGCCGCCATCGCGTACGCCGTGAGCAGGCTCGGGCCGGCGCGCAAGTCGGCTTCGAAACCCGTCTGGCTGGCGATTTTCCGGCGGTAGACGAGCGACTGGTTGAGCCGCGCCGAGACCCCCGCGCTGAGCACTCCGGCCGCAATGCGCAGCGCGTTCGCGTCGGCGTGCGTCACGGGCGGCGCCTGCCAGATCAGCGCCACGGCAGGCAAGGGCACTTGCGGGCCGGTGACTGCGGCGCGCCGGTCCGACGGCCACGCCGGTTCTTGCGCCGTGACGCGCGGAATTCGCGCGCTCGGCCGCACCACCGGGCCGAAATACTTGTCGACCCAGGCGTTCAGTTGCGCCGCATCGAAGTCACCGGCGACGACAAGCGTTGCGTTGTCCGGGCGGTAGTAGGTGGCGTGAAATCCGACCACGTCGGCCAGCGTGGCGGCTTCCAGATCTTCGATGCTGCCGATGCCGGGGCGCCGGTACGGATGCACCTGGTACGCGGCCGGCGCGATGGCGTTGAAGAAGCGGCCGTAGGGCGAGGCCAGGACGCGCTCTCGATATTCCTCCTCGACGACGCGGCGCTCGGACATGAAGTTCGCCTCATCGACATTCAGGTTGGCCATGCGCTCGGCCTCGGCCCAGAGCAAGCGCTCGAGGTGGTTCGACGGCACGACCTCGTGGTACGCCGTCATGTCGTCGGCGGTGAATGCGTTGTTCGAGCCGCCCACGTCTTCGGTGAGGCGGTCGAACTGCTCGCTTTTCAGGTACTTCGTGCTCTTGAACATCAGGTGTTCGAAGAGGTGCGCAAAACCCGAGCGGCCCGGCGGATCGTCTTTCGAGCCGACGTGGTACCAGACCTGCACGCTCACCGTCGGGCTGGCGTGGTTTGGCACGGCGACCACCTGAAGGCCGTTGGCCAGCGTGCGCTCGCTGAATTGCATGGGAGCGATCTGCAGCGCATCCGTGGGCGCTGCGCGCGCTGCCGCGCTCAGCGCGCCGGCGGCCGTGATCAGCAAGGTGCCGAGCAGGCAGTGAAGCTTCTTCATGGTTCCAAGTCCTTCGCGGTCAAGCCGCACCCAACCAGCACGTTGAGCCGTGAAATGTCGGCGGAGCCTGCGTCTTGCAGCGCGCCTGCACGTGCCGGCAGCGCGGGTGAAACGCGCAGCCCGAGGGTGGCTCGAAGGGCGACGGCAATTCGCCTTGCAGCACGATGCGCTCGCGCCGCACGCGCGGGTCCGCCACCGGCGTGGCCGACAGCAGTGCCTGCGTGTAGGGGTGCGCCGGCGCGGCGAAGAGCGCGTCGCGAGTGGTTTGTTCGACAGCGCGGCCGAGGTACATGACGAGCACGTCGTCGGCCACATGGCGCACCACCGACAAGTCGTGCGAGATGAAGACGTAGGCCAGGCCGAACTGCTGCTGCAGGTCCAGCAGCAGGTTCAGCACCTGGGCGCGGATCGACACGTCCAGCGCCGACACCGGCTCGTCGAGCACGAGGATTTGCGGGCGCGTCATGAGCGCCCGCGCAATCGCGATGCGCTGGCGCTGGCCTCCCGAGAACATGTGCGGGTAGCGGCCGAGCCATTCGCTGCGCAGGCCCACCTGCTCCATCATGGCGAGTGCCGCACGGCGGCGTTGTCCGCTCGATTGTTCGCCCAGGCAAAGGAGTGGCTCTTCGAGCGCCGCGCCTATCGTCTGGCGCGGGTTGAGCGAGCCGAAC
>JBEBHW010000005.1:0-22154 GCA_040081145.1 Burkholderiaceae bacterium | reverse complement strand
CATCGAAGTGTGCATGACCGTTCGCCGGCGAGGTTGATCCAGGTCATCGCAGTGCACCGACGAGCGCGAGTTTTGCGGGAACCAAGGCACACAGGATGGCCGCCAACAACGCTCCAGCGGTTCCCGGCTTCAGCATCGAATCTTTTTCAGGTCAGCCACAGCATGACTTGCGCGCCTGGATTGGCGGGCACTTCACCGAACCGAACGAGCAAAAGACGCAACAGTCACCCGGCTTCGGGCGCAGCAAAGTCTTACAGGCCTCGCACTCGTGGAAGAACTGGCAGGCGTCGGCGGGCATGGTCTCGCGTTTCACGTGGCCGCAGTGCGGACACGTCAAGTCGGACTCGAGGACAAGGTCGCTCATGGAAATGAATGCGGCGGTGCGACGCGATCGGCAGCGTGGGCGCGTGCCCGATCATTCATGCGCTGATGACTGATTGACAGTGGAGTGTACGAACTCGACGTTGAGCCCATGGGCTGCAAGGCGCGAGAAGAACGGCTCGGCAGCGATGACTTGCTCGGGCATCCACGCCCCCGGCTCGGCCACCTCGCCATCGAGCAGCGACCGCACGACAGCCGCAGCTCCCGCAGCCGCCGCGTCCGCCTGCGCGTGGCCGACGAGCGTCGCGTGGCTCGACTGCCCGTGGTTCGTCACGTCCACCCGCAGCGCAAACAGTGCATCGGCACTGGGCTTCTGGTCTACGCGTCGCATCGCGATCGCACGACGCAGCGGTTCGCGAGCGATGAGCCGCGCTGCCCCGCTGCGAACCAGCACCGCAAGCAGCTTGGCCAGGATCGCCGGCTCGATCGCCAGTCTCGTGACCGCGGTTCGCGCGCCCAGGGTCCGCGGATAGAGCACCTGGTCAGAGAACGGAAACAGGTAGGCGGGCCGCGCACCCATCGGAGGTGGAAACTCGATGAGCCGCGGCTCGCTGAAGGCGCGTGCCCGGCGGTCCGCACCGTCCACGTGGATCACAAAGGGTATCGACAGCTCTTGGAGAAAGTAGTCGAACGACGCCGGGCCGGTCGCGTCACCGGCCGAGAGCAGCAGCGATGTCTCGATTTCCTCGGCTCCACCGAGCCGCTCTGCGAGCGCACGCACCATCACGTTGGCGATGCCGGGCACGATCCCTGTTCCCAAAACGACGCGTGCCTCGCAAGCCCGAGCGGTGGCGACGACTTTCTCGTACTCAGCACCGCGCCCGAGCTCGGTCAGGTGCGGCGCGATGTCCGCGTAGCACAGGCCGCGCTCGATGGCTGCGTGCAGCAACAAGCGCTTGGGCTGATCGATGCAGTTCATGACCACCGCAACGTCATTCAGCGCGGTCGCGATCGACGACGCCAACGTCACGTCGACCTCGCGGCCGCGAGCACCATCGCCAATCGCCGCGGCGCTCGCCTTCGCTTGGCCGAGACTGCGGCCGGCGACGATCATTCGGTCAGGGTAGTCGGGCGCGAGGTCAGCAGCGATTCGGCGTCCGACAACGCCATAACCGCCGACGATCAGAATTCCTTCGGACACGATGCGCTTCCCTCGTCAGCTGGCGCATCCAACGCGTCAGGTTCGCGTGCGCGGTATCGAGTCTGTTCGCTGCGCCCCAACGTTCTGTTGACGATGGTCAAACGCGAGACGCAGTACCGGAGTAGCGTTTGCTTCACCTGTATGGAACTCCGATGACGTCCGCCTCGAACACTCGCACCAAGCGCAGCACCGTCATTGCGGTTCTGGTGACGTGGCTGTTGGCGCTGAGCGCGGGTTGGGTCAATGCCTGTCTGCTTCAGGACCGCGGAACTCATCTGCACGGCGGTTCCAACCATCCTTCCCTGGCTGCCGAATCGCCCAGCGTCTTTGCGGGCCATCGTGGAGCCGTTCCTGCGCACGACGAGAACGCAGGCACATCGATGTCGCCTTGCTTGAAGGTGTGCGCCGACGCATCGCAAAGCTTGATCAGAACGCTGACCGTCTTCGACCTTACCGATTCCGGACTGGCGCCGCCGATGGTGCCGACCTGGGCGCCGCACACGCCGGCCGCGCCGACGCCGCGCGCAACGAGCGACGTTGGATTGGCCTTCTCGGGTCCGCCGTTGCGCATCCGCTACTCGCGACTCGCCTTGTAGCGCGCTGCGTCGCATCGACGCTGAGCCTTGCGCTCGGCCGTCTGCGCCGCGTCTCCCCCGACTCGATTCCGTACCCGGTGCGGAGCCTGGGTTCGGATGCCGAGTCCGCGTCGATGCAGGACACCGCAGCCAGAGTCTTCCTCAATTGCTCGGACCTGTCTTCCTTGACATGGAGTCCCACATGGCCCTTCCGCTCGCTCGTCCCGATTGCCACCCACACCCTTGTCACGACGACCAGACCGAACCCGGTACCGGCCCATTCCAGGTCAGCGTCTCGGAAGGTCGGCCGCTGCCGCTCGGTGTACACGACTGCTGCGACGGTTTCAACTTCGCGCTGTTCAGTCGGCACGCGACGCGCGTCGAAATACTGCTGTTCGAAGACGCGGACAGCGCAGAGCCTTACGCCGTCATAGATCTCGATCCGGCACGGCACCGAACCGGGGACGTTTGGCATGCCCTGGTTGACGGAGTCCATTTCGGGCACGCCTACGGCTACCGCGTCGACGGCCGCTTCGCACCCGAGGAAGGCCTGCGCTTCGACGCCGGCAAACTCCTGCTCGATCCGTACGCGCGCGCTGTCGGCGGCACGCGCTACTGGGACTTCGGTCGGCTCGCGCGGCCAAGCGATGCGGGAGCGCGCGATGCGGCAGCAGCCGAGCCGGCGCCGAAATGCCTGCTGGTGAGGCGCCGGTTCGACTGGCAAGGCGTCACCCGACCCAAAACCAGCTGGGCCGACACCGTCATCTACGAGGCGCATGTGCGCGGGTTCACTGCACATCCATCGGCGAACGCCACAGCGCCGGGAACCTTTGCCGGTGTCGTGGAGAAGATTCCCTACCTGCGCAGCCTCGGCGTCACCGCGCTCGAGCTGATGCCGGTGCACGAGTTCAATCAGAACGAGATCGCTCGCGCCGATCCGGTATCCGGGCAACGGCTCAGGAACTACTGGGGCTACAGCACGATCGGCTTCTTTGCTCCGAAGGAAAGCTACGCCACCCGGCCCGGCGCGCAGGTCGACGAGTTCAAGACCATGGTGCGCGAACTGCACCGCGCCGGGATCGAGGTGATCCTTGACGTTGTCTTCAACCACACGGCGGAGGGCAATGAGCTGGGTCCGACCTTCGCATTTCGAGGCCTGGACAACCCGATCTACTACCTGCTCGAACAGGACCCGCGCTACTACCGCAACTACAGCGGCTGCGGCAACACGCTGAACTGCAACCGCCCGGTGGTGCGCGACTTCGTGATCGACTGCCTGCGCTATTGGGCGACCGAGATGCGCGTCGACGGCTTTCGTTTCGACCTCGCTTCGATTCTCGGCCGCGGCCTGGACGGCAATCTGCTCGCGAATCCGCCGCTGCTGGAGGAAATCGCCGAGGACCCGGTGCTGCGCGACGCGAAGCTCATCGCCGAGGCCTGGGACTCGGCCGGCGCGTACCAGGTCGGCAGCTTTCCCGGGCAGCGCTGGAGCGAGTGGAACCCGCGCTTTCGCGACGACGTCCGGCGTTTCTGGCGCGGCGACACAGGCATGACCGGCGCGCTCGCGCAGCGCCTGTGCGGCAGCGCCGATGTCTACCAGCGCGATCACAAGAGCCCGGTCAACAGCGTCAACTTCGTCACCTGCCACGACGGCTTCACGCTCGCCGATCTCGTGAGCTACGCGCGCAAGCACAACGAAGCGAACGGCGAGGACAACCGCGACGGAACGAGCCAGAACCACAGCGCGAACCACGGCGTCGAGGGGCCGACCGACGACGCTTCGATCCGGGCAGTTCGGCTGCGCCAGATGAAGAACATGCTCGCGACGCTGCTGCTCTCGCGCGGCGTGCCGATGCTGCTCGGCGGCGACGAGTTCGCGCGCAGCCAGCGCGGCAACAACAACGCGTACTGCCAGGACAACGAGGTTTCGTGGCACGACTGGCAACTCGTCCAGCGCAACGCCGAGCTGCTGCGTTTCGTGCGCCATGTGATCGCGTTGCGCCTGCGCGTGCCCGTGTTGCGCGACGAGAGTTTCTATCGGGGCGACCAGCTCCGCTGGTTCGGCGCCGGCGGCACCGAACCCGACTGGGACGGGCCGGCGCGAGCCCTCGGATGCGTTGTCGGCGGCCCGACGGACGACCCGAACCTTTGTCTGCTGTTCAGCGCGGACACAGTCCAGGCCGAGTTCGTGCTGCCGATTCCGCCCGCGGGCAGCGTGTGGTGCGTCGCCATCGACACGGCGGCCGATTCGCCGCATGACGCAGCCGAATTCGGCAATGAACTCGAAGTCCCCGCGGGTGATTCAAGGCAAGTCGCACCACGCAGCCTCGTCGCCCTGCTCAGCCGTTCGGCCGTGCAGGCCTCGTCAACGCAGCTCACGGAGACACCGGATGACTGACAACCTGCGGACAACGCACCACGACTACCGTCAATCGAGCGCCGCGAACCGGGCTGGAAGCACGAGCCAATTGACGCGAGGCACCTTCGCGTTCGTTCTCGCCGGCGGGCGCGGCACCAGGCTCGGGGAACTCACCGACTGGCGCTCCAAGCCGGCGCTGCACTTCGCTGGCAAGCTCAGGCTCATCGACTTCCCGCTCAGCAACTGCGTCAACTCGGGCATCCGGCGCATCGCCGTGCTGACCCAGTACAAGGCGCAGAGCCTGATCCGCCATGTCGAGCGCGGTTGGGGCTTTCTCGCAGCGAACCTGGGCGAGTTTGTCGACGTCGTCCCGGCGCAGCAGCAGGTCGGGCAGGGCTGGTACAGCGGCACTGCGGACGCCCTCTACCAGAACCTGAACATCGTTCGCGACGTCAGCGCCGAGCGGGTGCTGATCCTCGCCGGCGACCATGTCTACAAGATGGACTACGCGGTGATGCTCGCCGAGCACGCGGCCAAGGGCGCCGACGTGACCGTGGCGTGCATCGAAGTGCCGATTGCCGACGCCGCGAACTTCGGCGTGATGAGCGTGGACGACACCGGGCGCGTCGTTTCGTTCGAAGAAAAACCGGCCCAGCCCAGGCCTCTGCCGGGCACGCCCGAGCGCGCGCTGGCCAGCATGGGAATCTATGTCTTCAACGCCGGCCTGCTTTGCGAGCAGCTCGCGCGCGACGCCGCCGATCCGAACTCGAGCCATGACTTCGGCAGGGACGTGATCCCGAAACTGCTGGAGCGACACCGCGTCCAGGCGCATCGCTTCACCGAGAGCTGCGTCAACATGGTGGGCCAACGACCGTACTGGCGCGACGTGGGAACGATCGACTCTTACTGGGAGGCCAACATGGACCTCACCCAGGTCGTTCCCGAACTGAATCTGTACGACGACCAGTGGCCGATCCTCGGCCAGGCGTCGCAGTTGCCGCCGGCCAAGTTCGTCTTCAACGACGAAGCTCGCCGCGGCATGGCATTGGACTCGCTGGTCTCCAGCGGCTGCATCGTCAGCGGCGCGACGGTGCTGCGCTCGATCCTGTTCACCAAGGTGCGCGTCGGCGAAGGCAGCCTGATCGAAGATTCGGTGGTGCTGCCCGACGTCGTGATCGGACGCGGCGTCACGCTGCGGCGCACGGTGGTCGACAAGCGGTGTGTGCTTCCCGACGCCTTCAAGGCGGGCATCCATCCGGCCGAGGACCGGGCGCGGTTCCACGTGACCGAGCGCGGAATTTCGCTAATCACCCCGGGGATGCTCGGGCAGACGCTTCAGCCCCGGTCCGCCGGCGCGCCCGAGGAATGAGTGTTTTGCGTTGAGGGCCTCAGAAGCTCGCAGAAGCCCTGGAGCGGGCCGAGGTGCTGGTCGGTTTTAGTTCAGCATGGGCGCAGACTCAGTCGTGTCAGACCACACCCTTGAACCTGGGGTCTTGGGATCGGATCTCGAAGCGTGGGTTCGCGCAATAATGCGGGCAACTTCCGCCTGCACACGTATTGATGCGACGCCACCGTTGGATCATCTGGCTGATTCTGGCCCTGCTACCGCTGCGGGGTTTGGCGGTCGCGACGATGGAAATGCCTGGCGGCGCGACCGGGGTCGAAGTCGCCGGGTCGCCGGCCTCGGCGTCTGCGGCTCATGGCAACGCCCCATGCCACGATGGTGCAGATCATGACCCTGACTCGGAAGGTCACGCATGTGGCCTGTGCGACCTGTGCCACTGTGCAGTGACAGTGCCGCCGCAGATCGCTGCGCCCGCGCGGCCGCCGCCCGGCGCGATTCCGCGGCCTGGCTTGGCTCGCGATACCGGTCGCAATGCGATCGATGGGCTCGAACGCCCTCCTCGAAGCTTTTTCGCCTAACGACCTCGCCCGTTGGAGCGGGTGGCGTGCGACTGAAGACTGACCGCCTTCAGCTTGGCCGACCCGGCCCGACACGCGCCCTGGCGCCCTGAGCCCTGTAGTTCTGACCCTGTCAGGCCGCACGACGCGAGGAAGAGGCCTCTTCATTCCCTACAGGGACTGGGGTCGGTGCCCGGGACCACGTGCACGCGCGCTGTCGACCGCTGCAGCGACCGAAGCGGCTTGACCGGGCCATCGGTTGCCCCGGGGCCGCCTGTATGTGACCTCTGTGACTTTTTTATCCGTTTCAATCGAGAGAATTCAAGTGAACAAAATCCTCAAGACAGCCCTCAAGCCGCTGCTCGGCCCCGTGCGCCGCGTTTGGAGTCGCTTGCCCGACAGTGTTCTGGACACGCGAGCCATGCGCAGTGTGGGCAGCTTCATCTACGACAACTTCGTGCGCGACACGAACCGAAATCAGTCTCACATGACGCGCTTCATGCGCAACGTTCCGCAGCTTGACGCTCTGCGCGACCTGATATCGCGAAGCCCGCAGGGCGCAACGCTTCGGATCGCGTCGATCGGCTGCAGCACCGGGGTCGAATTGCACTCCACGCTGTGGGTCCTCCGCAGCGCGCGGCCCGACCTGCGGATCGTCGCAAAGGGCGTCGACATCTCGCCCGCGGTGGTCGAATTCGCCAGGCGTGGCGTGTTTCGCGCCCAGCCGGCAACGGGCGAAGAGGAACTTCAGGAAATGGGCCAACGTGAAGTGACGGGTGCAGCCGCCGAAGCGTTGCACGCGATGCTGGAGCCCGTGCCGGGTGGCAACCTTCGCGTCAGGGATTGGCTTCGCGAAGGCGTCGACTGGCTCGTCGGCGATGCCACCGATCCCCAGCTGATCGTTCAACTGGGGCCGCAGGATCTGGTCCTGGCCTGCAACTTTCTCGGCCCGATGGAAGATCCCCTGGCCGAGGCGTGCCTGCGCGGAATCGTTCAACTCGTCGTGCAGAACGGGATTCTCGTTCTCGATGGCGTCGACCTTGACTTGAAGTCCCGGGTCGTGCCCGGGCTTGGGCTCAGGCCGATCACCGACCGGATCGAGGAAGCGTTCGTCGCCGATCCGACCAAGAGCGACTGGCCGTGGAAGCGGTGGAGTCGCGAGCCTTTCGACAGGCGCCGGCCCGATTGGGCTTTCAGGTACTCCACGATCTTCGTCAGGTCTGCGCCTTGATAGCGGCATGCCGCGCTCGACGTGATCGCCCAACTTCGCGTGCAGAACCAGATTCGCGGTCGGCACGCCGGGCGCCGTGTCACCGAGCGCGGCATCACGCTGATCACTCCCGGGATGCTCGGCCAGACGCTTCAGGCCCGTTCCGCTGGCGCGCCCGAGGCCTGAGTGCTGTGGGGCGAGGGCCTCGGCAGCTCGCAGAAACCCTGAGCCGGAACGCCAAGCGCAGCGTTGAACTTGCTCGAGAGGTTCTGGAACGCGATGAGTCCGGTCAGCTCGACGATCGCGTCGACGGCGAAGTGCGCGCGCAGAGCGCCGATGTGCGCGTCGTCGACCCGGCTCCCGGAAAGCGTCATCGCTTCGGCGTAGTCGAGCGCGGCCCGCTCGGATTCGTGGAACAGGGCGCTGCCGCGCCAGGACGCGAGTGCCGCGACTTTCTCGATGCTCGCGCCGCGCCGCAGCAGCGTCGCCGAATTGAGGTCGACGCAGAAGGCGCAGCCGTTGAGTTGCGAGACTCGCACCGTGACGAGCGAACGCAACGCCGGCTCGATCGGCGAAGCGCGGTGGTCGATCATTCCGTAGAGCGTGGCCACACCGAGGAACAGTCTGGGCGAGCGCGCCCAGAGCAACGCCGCGTCGAGCACCTTGCCGTATTTGCGCCGCTGGTTCCAGAAGAACGGCTTCAGGTACCAGGGGCAGTGCTTCTCTGACCGCGATTCGATGCGCATTTGCGGCGGCGTGGGAATGTCGGCTGGCTTCATCGCGGCGCCTCGTCGGCCAAAGTGACGACCGGATGGGTCGCGAGGTAGCTGCGCGCATAAGCCAACTCGCCGGGCGCCTGCGCGTGCAGCGTGAACAGCGGCAGGCCACGCTCGACGCGATCGCCCAGCTTCGCGTGCAGAACGACGCCGGCGGTCGGCACGCCGGGCGCACCGGCGAGCTTGGCGACGCGCGCGAGGCGCCGGTTGTCGATGCCGCAGACATGCCCGTTGCGTTCGGCGACGACCGGCTCGCGCAACGCGGCGACGCCGGGCTCGCGCAGACCGCCCTGCGCTTCGCAGATCGCCTGGAACTTGATCCACGCCGCGCCGCTGTCGAGAAGGCGCCATGCTTCGGACTCGCCGGTGCCGGGGATGCTGTGGCCGCAGAACTCGAGCAACTCGCCGGCGAGCGCAAGCGCGCGCATGCGCAGGTCCAGCGGCGCCGCGGCGGCGCCGCGCAGCACGGCGAGAACGTCATGCGCTTCGAGCGCCGGGCCGATGCCGGCGCCGACCGGTTGCGCGCCAAGCGAGCGATGCACCCGAAGCTGCAGGCCTTGCGCGGCGGCCACCTGCTCGAGCAAGGTTTGCAGGCGCTGGGCGTGCGCTTCGCTTCGCACCTTGGCGGTTGGGCCGACGGGGATGTCGATCAGCGCGTGCGTCGCTCCGGCGGCGATCTTCTTCGACAGCACCGAGGCGACGAGCTGCGCGTCGCTGTCCAGATCGAGCGGGCGCTCGACGCGAACCAGCACGTCGTCGGCCGGGCTCAGCGTCAACGCGCCGCCCCAGACGAAGCAGCCGCCTTCGCGCTCGACGACGCGGCGCATCGCCGGCACGTCGAGATCGACTCGCGTCAGCGTCTCCATCACGTCGGCGGTTCCGGCGGGGGACGTGATCGCGCGCGACGAGGTCTTGGGCATCGTCAGCCCGGCGGCCGCGACGATCGCGACGACGATCGGCGTCGTGCGATTCCCCGGCAAGCCACCGACACAATGTTTGTCGGCGATCGGCGTGCGCCCCCAGGCGATGCACTCGCCTGCGCCGACCATCGCGCGAGTCAGATCGATCGTCTCCTGAACGTCCATCCGTCCGCCGGCGCAGGCGCTGAGGAACGCCGCGATGTGCAGGTCGGAGTAACGACCCGCCGCAACGTCGCCGACGATCGCGGCAAGTGCTTCAGCGTCGAGCCGGTGGCCGTAAATCTTCGAGCGCATCGCGCTCAGTGAATCGAGTGTCGGCGCGTGCGCGATGGTGACGCTGTCGCCCGGCGCCGCGCGCAACGCGTGCCAGGCGCCGATTGACACGCTGGCCTCGCCGGGAGCGAGCAGATCGGTGTCGACGACGTTGAGTGTCGCGATGATGCGCCGCTCACGCAACGCCACCTCCAGGCGCGCCTGCGCCTTGAAGCCCTCGGCACGGCAGACATGGCAGTCGCGGCGCATGTAGATCACATGCTCCTGCTGCGTGTCGATGCCCAGCGGGCGCAGGCGCAACGCCATTGCATGCGTCGCGTGAGCTTCGCGCGGGTCGATGCCCGGGGTGACCGGCGTCACGATCATGCACCGCGATGCGTCGGTGGCGACGCACCGAGACTCGGAAAGAAGCGCGGAGTCTGGCTCGCATAGCGCTGCCATTGCGCGCCGAAGGTCTGGGCTGCGTCGCGCTCCTCAGCCATCGCCAGGCGCACGTACATCGCGCACAGGACCGGAAACATCGCGAGCGTCAGCACCGTCGGCCACTGCAACAGGAAGCCGAACATGATGAGCACGAACGCTGCGTACTGCGGGTGCCGGATGCGCGCGTAGGCGCCGGTCGACGCGAGCGTTCCGGCGCGCTGGTTTTCGTACAGCACCCGCCACGCGGAGGACAGCAGCCAGAAGCCGCCGCCGATGAAGGCGACGCTGAGCATGTGGAACGGACCGAAGTGCGGGTTCGCGCGCCAGCCGAACAGCATCTCGAGCAGGTGTCCCGCGTCGTGCGAGAGGAAGTCGACGCCGGGGAACTTCGTTCCCAGCCAGCCCGAGAGCAGGTAAATCGTCAGCGGGTAGCCGTACATCTCGGCGAACAGCGCGACCAGGAAGCCCGAGAAAGCGCCGAACGAACGCCAGTCACGCTTCGACTGCGGTCTTGCGAAGCTGAACGCGAAGACGATGAAGACGAGCGAGTTGACGATGACCAGGGACCACAGGCCGTAGGCAGGTGTGCTGTCGTGCGTCATGGCGCATCCTTTCTCGGTGGCTCGCCGCGGCTGCCTGTCCCTGGCGTGCCGTGCCCGTGATGACCGCCGTGCCCTCGATGGAAGATATGCATCAACGGGCACAGCGCCAGCAGGATGAATGGCAACGTGCCCATCAAGTGGGCACGGTGCTCGGTGAAAAGGAAGAAACCAGCCACCGCGACAAAGCCGATGAACACCCAGGGCAGCGCGGCGCCGCGCTGCGAACGGGGGCTGGCGGGAGCGGGACGCAAAACATGGTCAGCCATGATTCAACCTCGCAGATCGATGTCGGCAATCAGCTTGGACGCCGCGGCTCGGGGGCGCAATTCCTGCGGCAACCCCTCTTCCCAGCGGAACTCGCCACCCCAGGTCCAGAACCGTCCGACGAGTTCGACGAACCGAACTTCACCCGCAGCGCCGGAGACGACGCGCTCCACCGAACGTCCGTCCCATTCGACCGCGAGGCGGTGCTCGCCGGGCTTGAGCCGAATCCGCACGATCGATTCCGGGATCGTCGTGACGCGGGTGCGCTCGTCGATCGAGACGATCGTCGGCTTGATGGTGTCGCGCCAACGCCTACGTACCACGTACAAAGTCAGGGCGTCCGCAATGGGTTCGAAACGCTTGGCATCTGCCTCGACGCTCAATGGCGGCACCGGCTCAGGCGTGCAGGACAGCTTGTTGCGTGGCCGCCTGCCGATGCTGTAGCAATACGTGCCGTCGGCGTTGACGGGCCGAAGTGGCTTGCTCATGCAGCCGGGCAGCGTGACCAGTGCGGCACCGAGCACGCCCAGGGTAATGGTTCGACGATTCGTCATGATGGAATCCCGTAAAGCGATTTGAGGAACCGCTGCTTCACCCTTGCGGCGCAGCGACTTCACCGGGAGCGGGCCGCTTGTCTCGGGCACGGCCGGCGCGCACGAGCGCAAAGCGCCCACTCCCGACACGCGACGGCGTGTCAAATGCGCAGGCGCGGGGAAATATCCAGCAGCGAGTGCCGCGTGGGTGGCGGACGCGCGAAGCGCGGCGCGAAAGCCTTGCTCGCCACGAGGGTGAGTTGCGAATCGCGTACAGGAGCATGCAACCAGGCCATCGCATCGACCGCAGGCGACCACTTGCTGGCCGACGAAGAAACCGTCTGGCTCGACACGTTGGCCGGTTCGTCGCAGACCTGGTCGTTGCCGTCGTGCGAAGACTGCTCAGCCGGCGACGCCTGCCGATGCTTCAGCGCGTCGTGAGCTGCATGCGGCGCAACGGCGTGGGCTGCGACCGCAGGCAAGGCGCGTGATGGCACGCCATGCTGGCTGGACAAGTCGCAAATGGAAGTGCACGCGATGGCCCGCGCAGCAAACAACACGAGGAACGCAGTCCACGCGCTTCTCGCCAGTAAGCATCGAGTCACAGCCATGATGGAGCGCCTGCCCGTCTCGTTTTGCAATCCGTCACGCGCTGAGCTTAGGTCGCAACTTCGCCAAGTGCTTGAGAAGCATCAAGCAATGGAGATGTTCCTTGCCGCTGCCGCCACTGTGGGGCCTGGCGCAATTCCGGGAATCACGAACCCAATGCAGTTTGCGCCGCCGCCATATTCGGCGAAGACCGTGCCGCCGTGCATCCGTGCGATGGCCGCAACGATGGTGAGCCCCAAGCCGTGGACCTCGCCAGCACGCGCCCGGGCATCGTCGGCGCGGAAGAAGCGGTCGAACATGCGCGCGCGGACGTGTTCGGGAATCGGCAGCCCCGGATTCTTCACCGACAGCCTGACATCGGCATGGCGCGCTTCAATCGTGACTTCGATGCGTTGCCCGCGGTTCGTGTGCCCGATCGCGTTGACCAGCAGATTCACCAAGGCGCGTTGCACCAGCGCCGGATTGCAGTCGACTGAGGCTTCACCGACCCGCGTCGCGGTCAGTCCACCCTGTTCGAGCAGCGGTTCGCAGTATTTCAGCGTCCGGTCTGCCTCGGCCGCAAGACCGGTCCGCTCGACACCTTGCGCCCGGTCACCTTGGTCGGCGCGCGCCAAGAAGAGCATGTCGTTGACGAGTTGGCTCATCTGCTGGAGGTCTTCCAGATTCGACGCGATCGCCTCCTTGAGCTCGCCTGCGCTGCGAATGCCGGACAACATCACCTGACTGCCGCTGACAAGGCTCGCCAGTGGCGTGCGCAGCTCGTGGGCGACGTTGGCACTGAATGCTTCGACCTGTCGATAAGCAGTCTCGAGACGATCCAGGACGGCGTTGAACGCTTCGATCAGGCCTATGAGTTCCGTGGCATCTTGACCATCGATCAACCTCAAGCTGAGGGAGTGCGCAGTTATCTTTCCCGCCTGTAGCGAAAGACGTTTGACCGGCGCGAGGCCGCGCCAGGTGGCGACGAAACTCAGCCCTGCGGTGAGGACGATTCCCAAGACGCACACGCCGATCAGATTGTTGAGGTGACCTGCCAGCATCGCGTCGCGCGGGCGGCTGTCCAGACCGAGCACGACGCGTCCACCCGGCCACGGCGAGTCGCTGCCCAGCACCTGTTGAACAGTATCGAACCACACGCCATCCGCGCGCTGCACGCGGCCGAATCCGCCGGCGTCGAACGCCTCGTCCACAGGCAGGCCCGCACCGCGATAGACATCGCTCGCGTCGGAGCCGAGGACACGGATCGACAAGCGGCTGTGGCCGATTCGCAGGTCGTCCAGGTGGTGGTTCAGGACCTGGATGTCGCCCGCTCGCGCGAACTCGCCGATGAAGTGCTGGACGACGCCGAGTTTGCCCCGCAGTTCCTGCCGGTCGGCTTCGGCCAAGTCACGCACAAAAGCGCGTTGTAGCAGGACGCCGGCGGCGACGAAGACGAGGAGAGCGATCAATCCCAGCCCGAGAGTCAGCCGGACCGTGATCGACCTCGAGTTGAACTTCACGGTGCTCGGCCTTCGTCGGGTTCGCGGCGCTCAAGCACGTACCCCATTCCGCGCATTGTGTGGAGCAACTTCTCCGGGAACGGATCGTCCAGTTTGGCCCTGAGGCGGCGCACGGCGACTTCGACGACATTGGAGTCGCTGTCGAAATTCATGTCCCAGACCCGTTCAGTCAACTCGGTCCGCGACAGCACTTCACCCGTGTGTTGCATCAGCAGCAACAGCAACGTGAATTCCTGTGCCGTCAGGTCCAGCCGATGCCCAGCGCGCTGCGCCCGGCGCCGGATCGGATCAAGTTCCAGATCGCCAAGCGCGAGTACAGCCGCGTCGCCAGCTTTCGTGCCGCCGCGCCTTGCCACGGCATGGATGCGGGCGAGCAGTTCCGAGAACGCGAATGGTTTGACCAGATAGTCGTCGGCACCCGCCTCGAGCCCGCGAACGCGGTCCTCGACGCCATCGCGCGCAGTGAGCATGATCACTGGCGTGCGTTTGTGCTTGCGCAAGGTGCGCAGCAGGTCGAATCCATCGATGCCGGGCAGCATCGCATCGAGCACGATCAAGTCGTACTCGCCCTCGAGCGCCAGGTGTTGGCCGTCGATGCCATCCAGCGCGATGTCCACCACGTAGCCGCGCTCGGTCAGCCCTCGTTTCAAGTATTGGGCGAGCTTCTGCTGATCCTCGACGACCAGGATGCGCATGAATCTGCGATCAACGAAGTGTCAGCATGGCGAAGTCGTGAGCGCTCAGTGCGTCGCACTACGCGGACAGAGCCGAGTGAAGCGATTGCTTGGCTCTCAGCGCCCACTTGGTGCCTTGGCGCATTGCGTCCAACGTGGGCGAGTTGACCCTCGCGAAGAACATGTCTTCGTCGAGATGGTAGCGCGCGAACACCCTTCGCTGGTGCAACGAACGGCGGCGCCAGTCGCCCTCGAACAGGCTACCGTCGCGCTGCGTTTCTTCGAAGAATAGGGCAGCACGGTGCAGGTTGTCCAAAACCGCCGTCGATACCGCGGGGACGGCGCGCGGCGCGGACAGCTTGCTCTGCGCTATGAAGGGGTTCTTGCCGACGACCAGCCCCCAGGGTCGCCGGCCTTCGGCCGGATCGGCGCACAGGGCCTCCAGTTTCGTCAGGCCGAAGTCTCGTGACATGCGCAGCCGCACGGCGAGCCACGGGTCGGTCCGCCTGACGGAGTCGATCGCATGATCGGCAGCGTCGTCGGCGCCGGCCAAAGGGAGCACCAGTGACTTGAGGAGGCGCATCGCAAAGGCATCCCCCTGTTGGACTGCCTCGTGCAGCCAGTGAATTCCGGTTTCGGAGTCTTTCAGGCTCGTCGCCGAACGCAGGGTGAGCGCGCCCAGCCTGCGCTGTGCCTCGGCATGGCCCAGAATCGCTGCCTTCTCGAGGAAGAAGCGCGCCATCTGCGGATTGGCGACGCTGCACCGATGATCGGCGTGCACCCTGTAAAGGTGCATCCACGCTTCTTCGCACCCCGCGTCCGCCGCGCGCAGCAAGAGCGCAGACCCTTTGCGCAGATTGCCGCTCGAAACGAGGCCCGCCGTCTGCAGTGATCCACAAGCAATGCCGCACAGGGCGCGCCCGAGCAGGTAGTCGGCGGCGCGGTTGCCGTCGTGAGCCAGCAGATCCAGGGCCGCTTCCACTTGGCTGACGTCGAGTCCTGGTCGTTCTTGTCCGGTCTGCTCGGCCAGGTGCACAGCTTCGACCACCAGAGTGGCCAGCGCAACGCTCAAGCGAGGCGCCATCGCCAAGGCAACACGCAGGCACCGGGCCATGCGGCAGAGGTCGCGTTCTTGCGCCGCACGCGTTGCGCCCAGAGCAGCGATCGGCTCCAGATGAACGCCGTCAACGCCGGAGACGACCCGCGCGAACTCCAGCAGGCCCGCGTCGCTGTCGCTGCGGCCCAGCGCGGCTCTCGCTCGGCGAGCGCCCTCGTGTCCGCTCGCCGCCGCTGCGTCGAGCCAGCGCGCAGGCTGCGCTGGCCCGTGACGCAGGCAAAGCCACACGGCGATCTTGAACTGGGCACCGGCGCTGCCTGCGTTCGCGGCGCGAAGCAGTGCCGCCTCTTGCCCCAGCGTCACGATGGTCTCCAGGGGCAAGCACTCGCTGATGATCGCGGCGGCCTCCGGCATTTCGTTCACGCTGCAGTGCGTGAGGTACTCGATGCCGGTCGGCACGTGCTGCGCAAAGCCCTCGACACCCAGCAGGTACCGGCGCCCCACCTCGCACCTCGCTGTCGGGTCGTACCGTGCCTGGGCAAGCAAGAGAATGTTCTGGCGTCGCATCGATATCTCCGATCGTGTTGTGTTGGCGGGACTGCCCTCGCCACGCGCGAGAAAGAAGTCCTCCAGGTCCGGCCCCATTCGTACACATCGAGAATAGAAACCGGTTGCTGACGGCAGCCTTGCCATCGCATGACGGTTCCGTCATGTCGGTGCAATGGCGCGCGCAGCGTCGTTGCTGACCTCGGCTGCACTGCCGAGACCGGCGTGTTCGACGGTGTGGCTGTTCACAGACGCGATGTCGCCATTTGGAGGAGTCTGCGCATGCGACGTGCTCCAGGTTTCCGCCTGGAGGGGTGCGCTTGTGGCGCGCATTGCCTACGCTTTGCCGTGACCTCGGTGCACTCGCCTATGGTGTCGGCCCGCGTTCAGCGGACCGACACCGTACGCGTTGAACAACATAGAGGCATGTCAAGCCCCCTCAACCATGGAGATAGTCGCAATGAAAAAATCCCTGCTCGTACTTTCAGTGGCGATGCTTGCCGCGGGTAGCGCCGCAGCGCAATCGTCGGTGACGCTGTTCGGTATCGTCGACGCCTCGGCACGAGGCGTGAAGAATGGCAGCGCCGGCTCGCAGAAGCAATTGGCGTCCGGTGGTCTGTCGACAAGCCGTTTCGGCTTCCGCGGCACGGAGGACCTGGGTGGTGGCTTCAGTGCTGCCTTCCATTTGGAGGCCGGCATCAACCCCGACGCGGGCACGACCGACGCCAAGTTCTTCGGACGACGCTCGACCGTCAGCCTGCTCGGCCGGTTCGGCGAGATTCGCCTGGGCCGTGACTACAACCCCACGGCCTTGAACACGTTCAACGAGCCTTTCGGCGCGGTCGGCGTGGGCACGGTCGGCAACTTCACGTACTCGCCGCAGGCGGCTCTCGGAAGCGGTGCGACCACTGCGCTGCGCAACGACAACTCGATTGGCTACTTCTTGCCGGGTGGCATGGGAGGCCTCTACGGTTCGGCGATGGTCGCCGCCGGCGAAGGCGTTCCCGGCAACAAGTACCGCGGGGCCCGATTCGGCTACGGCGCCGGTCCGATCGATGTCGCGGCCGGCTACGGCAGGACGGAGACCGCCGCGAACGCAGCAGATTTTGACCAGTACAACGTCAAGGCGCTCTACACCGTCGGGTTCGCCAAGCTGAACTTCCTGTACGACGTGAAGAAGTGGAGCCCACGCACGCAGAAGATGGCCATGTTCGGCGTGAGCGTGCCGGTGGGCGCGAGCGAGTTGCGCGCTGCCTATGCCGTGAACAACCGCTCGGGCGGGCCTGCAGGTTCTGGTTTTGCCGATGCAGACGACAGCAAGATGATGGCGATCGGCTACGTGAACAACCTGTCCGCGCGTACGGCACTCTATGCGACGCTCGGGCGCATCACAAACGACGCCGCGGCCCGTTCGTCGGTGAGCAACACCACACCAACCGGTATGCTGGGTGGGCAAACGTCGACCGGCTATGAATTCGGTCTGCAGCACCGATTCTGAAACGCGCTGCGAGGGTTCACCGGCGCGACAAGCGAGCCACGTTCGCGTGGCTCGCTGATGGAAACGCCCAAAAGGATTGCCGATTCGTAATGTGACGGTCAGTGTCGTGTCGGGGTTCGGCTTCTACACTTTGCGTCATGAACTTCATGACGCTTGGCGCGCTGCGGCGCGCGCCCCATGAATCGCTGAAAAGGTCCAGGAATTGGTATCCGTTGACTGTGGTCATTTCCTCCGCTTGTGCGGCCCTGCTCGTTCTGGCAGCGTCGGCCGCAACTGCGTCTGCGTGTGACTGCGCTGGCAGTGCACATGCGGGCCACGTGGGCACGACGCCGCACGCAGCCACGCCGAAGCTGTTGCAGCGGATCGACGCGGCGCGCACACGTTCCGAGCACCAGGCGTTGGCCAGCTACTACGAGCGGGAGGCGGTTGCGGCGCGGGCCATAGCCGCGGAACATCGCAAGCTGGCCAGCAGCGACTCAACGCGTGTCTCGGGTGGACGGGGCGAGGTCGGCACAGTGGTCCAGTGCAACGGCACCGTTCGTGAGCAGGAGGGTATCGCAGCAGAATACGATGGCATGGCAGAGGGTCACCATGAGCTGGCGAAACGAGCGCAGCCGTGAGAGCGCGCCGAACCCGACACTCCCACGCAAGACGACTCGTCTGGTCTATCGTCAGGGTAAAACCGGCGCGCAACGGCAGGCCACCGCGAGGCTGCGGTGGCCTGCCGTAGCGGGCGCCAGCGGTCCCGAGTTATGGGCGAAGGTAGGGCTCGAAGAATTCATTGGGCGACCCGCAGCCTAGCTGGACGGAGAGGGCCTCATTCATGAAGAGCGTGCGCAGCGTATTCGTCCTGCCAGCGTCGGCGAACATGCGATCAGCCGCCACGAGCGAGCGGGGCACCCGTTTCCATCTGCACTCGCGGTCGAACCCCAGCATCATGTTCGTGTAGGTGGTAATCAAGTAGGCATGCTGCCGCACTTCGGCGTCGGTCGCCTTCTTCACCTTCACTGTCTTGCTCGCGTATTCCCACATTGACACCTCGGTGAGCGTCGGGACGGTGCGAAGCTGGTTGGAGAGGACGAGCGGCGCGTAGCCCGGTTTCAACAAGAGCATCGACGGGTTGTCGTAGTTCGTGTTGAGGAAGAACGGCTGACCGCTGAATTCCTGCTTCGGGAAGCGCAGTTCGCCCGACTCGTCCGAAACCGCCTCCACCGCGAAAAGAATCGAGTGCTTGCCGCCGTGGCCGGTGATCGTGCCCTCGCGCGCCGATCCCCAGAACAGCGCGACCATGCCTGAGATCGGCGTCCCGTCGTTCTCGTCCACCACCGTCATCTTCACTGCGGGCATCGTCGCTGCGATCACCGGAACCGCGACAAGACAGAGCGATACCGGCAACGAGGCCAATACCGCGAAGAACCACGGCCGGAGGTCATTCACGGTCCGCTTCAACGCTTTGTGAACGAGGGCCACAACCATCTGCATGATTCTCGGTGCGAAAGCAACAGCGTCAAGCTCCCTTTACAACGATCTGAACGGGTAGCGCAACTGTTGCCAGTAGGTCAGCGGAAACTGGCGATCGAGCAGACCGACAGCGTCGACGCCGACCCTTTCGCGTCCAGCGTGGAACGTGCCGAACAGTCGATCCCATATCAAGAGGAACTCGCCGAAGTTGACCTGCGCGTCCTCGAATTCGCGCTTGTGGTGCCAGCGGTGCAATTCCGCGGCACCAATCAGTGAGCGCAACCCGCCGAGGCGATAGTCGATGTTGGCGTGCTGGAAAGCGAGGTGCACCGTCAGGATCGACAGCCATGTCGCCAGCACCGCAGGCGCGACACCACTGGCCAGCAGCACCAGCAGCCCCGGGCCGGCCATGATGGCGGCATGCAGCGGGTGTCTGCGCTCCCCATTGAGCCAATACAAGCGCTTCGCGCTGTGGTGCGCTGCGTGGAAGCGCCACAGCCATGCGACATGGTGGCTCGCGCGGTGCATGACGTACAAGCCGAAGTCGAACACCAGCGCGACGATCAGCAACTGCAACCACAGCGGTGCGTCGCGGGGAAACAGGCGCAGCGACGCCGGCACCGCGTCGGCCAGGGCAGGGGCAACCAGCGACGCGGTGATCTGGATCACCGAGAGATTGACGAGAGAGTGCAGGATGTCGGTCAGCGTGTCGCCACGGTCGTGCCACCAATCGCGGTGAAACGGCTGCACGCGTTCCATCAAGGCGACGCATGCCAATCCGATCGCCACGACGCCGACACTGCCCAGTCCCTGCGCAATGCCGGCATGGAGCAACCAGATCATGGCGGCTGCACAGCCACCGAACACCAGGGGATAGGCGCCCCAGCGAATTGCAAATTGAATCGAAGCGGTCATGAGGTTCTGTCGTTGATGCGACGAACCGGAGCTTATTGGCGGTTGCCCGCGCGACGCTAGAACGAAAGAGCTGTCCCGGTGCGAGGCCTGCCCGTCGGGTCAGGCACATCCTGCCATTCGAGTCGAGCCAATGCCGTGCTGGGATCGATGCCGAACATGGCGCGGAACGTGCGCGACAAATGGCTCGCGTCGGCGAAGCCGGACGCGTGCGCCGCCGTGGTGAGATCCTTGCCTGTGGCAACGGCGCTCAGCGCCGCCAGCAGCCGCAGCCACTTGCGGTAAGCACGCAGAGGCAAGCCCGCCTGCTCGACGAACCAGTGCGAAAACCGGCTCGGGCTCAGGCATGCCAGGCGGGCCAGGCGCGCGCGGCTGGGGAGCTCGCCACGCGCCGCGAGCTCGAGCAATTCCCGCCAGACGTCCGGCCAACGTTCGTCTCGACGTGCCCAAGCCGCGAACTCGGCGTTGCGCAGCAGCCTGTCGATCAGCGGCTGCAGATTGGGCATCTGCGTCATTGCGTTGAGCAGGTGAGTACATTCATCGAAGTCCACTTCTTCGCATTGCGCCGGGAATGTCATGCCTTCTCGGCCGGCCAGAAACAGTGGGTCCACAAAGATGGAAATCACCTCGCCCGTGGCGCGCAACTGGTGCTGACGTCCCGAGGGAACAAAGACTCCCGGGCCTTCGATGCGACCATTCTCCGCTTCGACCGTGACCATGCCGCTGCGCGCGACCGTCATCTGGTGGGCGTGATGGGCATGTCGATCGTTGCCGCCCGACGTGCCGGCGAACACGCCCACCCCCGGTCGCAGCCAAGCCTGTCCTTGCCAATGAACCGACGGCTGCGTTCTCATCGCTGGGAGTCGGCCTTTCCGCGCTTGCGCCGGCACAGCAGCCACACGCCGGCCGCGCCGAGCGCGATGTAGTTCGCGACCATGAACCACGGCGTGTTCCACGCCAAGCCGTCGAAGCCGGATTGCGTGATCGGGTAGAGCACCGGCGCAGGATAGAAATCCGCCGAGTGCGTGAACACGTCGATGACGATGTGCGACCACCAACCGAGCAGAGGAATCCACAGCGAGCGCCACACCGCCCAGAACAGCAGCGTCGCCACGCCGGCGACGATGGCGCTGTGCGCGACGCAGTGCAGGTGGTGCGACAGCAAGTTCACGAGAGGGGGCAGTGCGGGTTCCGATGCCGGCACGGCGAGCGCGTAGGCGCGCAGCACGGCGAACGACCCGTCGCCGCCGAGCCACCACACGAGGATCGGCAGAAGGTGAAACAAGTCGGGCAGCGCGGCGAGCGCCATCGTGAGCGCCAGGGTCGGCGTGTTTCGGCGCGCCAGCGCAACGCCGGCGCCGGCCCACAAGGTGTGCGCAAGAATGTCCATCGCTGCAGCGGCGAGAGTCAGTCAGGCCGGATGGGCAGCGGCGCGAAGCCGCAACGCGCTGACATCGCCGCGGGTTGAGCGGCGGGGCCGGGTTGCAGGAACTTCGCCGGTTCAGCGGCGAAATTCGCCTTGCAATTTGCGCCGCAGAAGTAGTATGCGCGCCCGGCGTGTTCGAAGCGGTGCGGTGACTGTTCCGTCAACGTCATGCCGAATACCGGATTCTTGAGCGTCGCGAGTGGTGGAGCTTTCGCAGAGTGCCTGGCCCGGCCTGGTTGGACCGAAGGAGTGTGTAAGCCGCGCCGGTCGCTGGTCATCGCATTGCTTCCGGCTGGGATGCTGAAGATCGACGCGGGGCGTTCGGGAGAACATTGGGAGCCGCGCAGAAAGTCGTCACGGCATACCAAACCCTGCGCACCCAGCGCGTCGCGGTCGTGGGCGGTTGCAGCGACGGCGCCGGCCGATCGAGCGCCGGAGTTTGCGCCAATGACTTCTCGAAGCGGAACTTGACGCCATCCGGGAGTTTCCACTCGCCAAGCCGTGTGTAGCCTTGCCGCGCATAGAACCGATGCGCACGATGGTTGTGCGCAAAGGCGTCGAGCTTCATCGATTCGAAGCCGCAGGTCTTCGCGTGGCGTTCGCAGCGGGCCAGCAGCGCTTGCGCCGCCCCTTGGCCGCGCCATGGCGGCATCACGCCAAAGAAGTTGAGCCATGCCACGCCAGGCTCGCCGCGCGCATGGATCTGGTAGTAACCGACGATATCCGGCCCGAGGCAGGCGACCACCGTTCCAGTCAGGTGCCGGCGCAGAAGGTACGAGACCTCGGCGTCGTCAAGATGGTCGAAGAGGGTGCGAACCACGCACCGCAACTTACGCCAGTCCGACATGCGGGCAGGGCGAATCGTCAGGGCCCCTGGACTGTCCGGAATCACTTGGCGGGCTCGATGGAAGTGACGGTGAACACGCCGTCGATTTTTTCGGCCCTGAACCGGACCTTGTCACCCGGTTGCAGCTTGTCCAGCGCGGACTTGTCTCTTGCCACGAAAACCATCGTCATGCCGGGCATGTCCAGGTTCTTGATCTCGGCGTGCTTGAGCGTGAGCTTGCCGCTCTGCTTGTCGACCTTGCGCACTTCGGCGTCGGTCAGGTCGGC
>JBEBHW010000272.1:0-5340 GCA_040081145.1 Burkholderiaceae bacterium | reverse complement strand
GTGTGCCTGTCCAAGCCGGTGCGCCGCCAGGACTTGCTGCGCGCACTCGCGCAGTCGCTAGGCGGCGCGCCGGCGTGCGACGTGCCGATTCCGCTGGCCACGGAGGCGTCGCGCATCCGCGCGCACGTGCTGATGGCCGAAGATAACGGCGTCAACCAGGTGGTGGCGCGCCACATGCTCAGTTCACTGGGCTGCACGGTGGATATCGTGGGCAACGGCGAAGAGGCGGTGCGCGCCGTGCACCGCCAGGCCTATGCCATCGTGCTCATGGATTGCCAGATGCCGGTGATGGACGGCTACGCCGCGACGCACGCGATTCGCGCCTGGGAACAGGGGGACTCGCAGCGCAGTCGCCTGCCCATCGTGGCGCTGACGGCGAACGCCCTGGCAGGCGACGCCGACGCGTGTCGCGCCGCGGGCATGGACGACCATCTCGCCAAGCCGTACTCTCGCAGGCAACTGGGCGCGATGCTGGCGCGCTGGCTGCCCAATCACCTGGTGGAGCCCGGCGAGGCCATTTCGCCCTCGCGTCCTGTCGAACTCGGCGCGCCCACGTCCCCGTCACGGCTCGCCGACCTGGTCACGCCGACCGTGCCGGGCACTCTGGATGCGAAGGCGCTGGACAACATTCGCGAGCTCGACGCTGGCGGCACCGTGCTCGCCGAGGTGATTGCCATGTACCTGGACGAGGCGGTGCGCCACGTCGCGCGCCTGCAGGCTGCGTTGACGTCGCGCGACGCCGGTGAAATCGGCCGCGCTGCGCATGCCTTCAAGTCGGCGAGCCTCAACGTGGGTGCAACTCAGCTCGGCGAGCTGTGTCGCACTCTGGAGCGGCTGGGCAAGGCGGGCGAGTTGGCCGGCGCGCCGGAGACGGTTCGCGCCATCGAGCGCCAGTTGGAAAGCGTGCGGCCCCTGCTGCTCGCCGAAGTGCAAGCCACGTCATGACCCGCACGCCTTGCATCCTGGTGGTCGACGACGATGCGGCCTCGCGCCTGCTGGTCCGCGCCACGCTCTCCCGCACCGGCCTGGAGATCGTCGAAGCCGAAGACGGCGCGCACGCCATCGAGTGCGCGAAGGCGCGCCTTCCCGACTTGGTGCTGATGGACGTGAGCATGCCCGTGATGGACGGTTTTCGCGCCTGCGAGCTGCTGCGCAAGTTGCCCGGTGGCGGCCGCGTGCCTGTGGTCATGATGACGGGGCTGGACGACGTGGAGTCGATCGAGCGCGCCTTCGAAGTCGGCGCGAGCGACTTCCTGACCAAGCCCATCCACTGGACGCTGCTCGCACACCGCGTGCGCTACATCCTGCGCGCCAGCGCCGCGATCAACGACATCGAACGCCACCGGCACCGCCTGTCCAACGCCCAGCGCATCGGCGAAATGGGTGACTGGGCGTGGCACGTGGTGCAAGACCAGGTGATTCCGTCGGAACAGGCGTGGCACATCCTGGGGATGGACGCCGTGGCGGGCGAGTTGTGCAGCGATGCGTTCCTCGCCAGCGTGCACCCGGAGGACGCCCCGCGCGTGCGCGAAGCCTTCGCCAGCGCGATTGCCGGGGGCAGCGGCCTGACGATCGAATGCCGCATCGTGCAGGCGAGCGGCGAAATGCGTCACGTGCGCCAGCAGGTCGAGGTGCTGGAGCGCGATTCCGCGGGGCGCGCGCTGCAGCTGGCCGGCGCCGTGCACGACGTGACGCGGCGCAGGGACGCGGAGGAACAGATCCGCCGCCTGGCCTATTTCGACTCGCTCACCGGCCTGCCGAATCGGCTCATGTTCAATGAGCAGTTGCACAAGGTGATCGCCAACGCGGACCGGCGCGGCGAGAAGGTGGCGGTGCTGTTCATCGACATCGATCACTTCAAGCGCGTCAATGACACGCTGGGCCACAGCGCCGGCGATGAACTGCTCAAGGTCGTGAGCACGCGCCTGGCGAATTCGTTGCGTCCGCTCGACTCGGTGAGCCGCGCCGGGGCCGAGCCGCAGTCGTACAGCATCGCTCGCCTGGGCGGCGACGAGTTCATCGTGATGCTGGGCGAGCTGCACGATCCGGCAGACGCCGCGACGGTGGCGAACCGGCTCGTCGCGGCCTTGACCCAGGCGGTGACGATCCAGGGCACTGAGCTCTTCGTGGGCGCAAGCATCGGTGCGGCGGTCTACCCGGGCGACGGCGCCGACATCGATACGCTGCTGAAGAACGCCGACACGGCGATGTACCGCGCCAAGGAGGCCGGGCGCGGCGGCGTGCGGTTCTACGACGCGTCGATGAACGCGCTCTCGCTGGAACGCCTGGGCACCGAGACCTTGTTGCGCCATGCGCTGGACCGCAATCAGTTCGTGCTGCACTTTCAGCCGCGCTATTCGCTGGCGACGGGGCGCATCGTCGGCGCCGAGGCGCTGATCCGCTGGCAGCACCCGCAGCGCGGTCTGTTGCCTCCGGGCGAGTTCATCGCCCTGGCCGAAGAAGCCCGCCTGATCATTCCCATGGGCGAATGGGCCATCGGCGAAGTCTGTCGCCGCAGCGCGGCGTGGCGGCGTGCCGGGTTGAAGCCGGGGCGTGTCGCGGTGAATCTGGCGGCCAGCCATCTGCGCGAGCGCAGCCTGCCCGACAAGGTGGCGGCGCTGTTGCGCGAGCATTCATTGCCTGCCGATGGCCTCGAGGTCGAAGTCACCGAGTCGATGCTGATGGCCGACCCCGAATTGAGCGTGGCCACCGCGCGCCGCCTCAAGGCCATCGGCGTGCACCTTTCGATCGACGATTTCGGGACCGGGTATTCGTCGCTCAGCTACTTGAAACGCCTGCCGATTTCGGCGCTGAAGATCGATCAATCGTTCGTCCGCGACCTCGCGACCGACCCTGACGACGCGGCGATCATCACCGCCATCATCGCGATGGCCCACACCTTGAAGCTCGCGGTGGTTGCCGAAGGCGTGGAAACCCAGGCGCAGCGAACCTTTCTCGCCACGCATGGGTGCGACGAATTCCAAGGCTTTCTCGCCAGCCCGCCGCTCAGCGCGGACGAGTTTGCGCTTCTGCTCGAACGCCAGGACGCCCCCGCCGGGCTGGCCTTGCCCGCCTGAACCCGGCGGCGGCGGCGATTCCGCTGCGGAATAGCAGTTATCGCTGCGCCGAGCTTGCCGGCGTGCGACTTGCACGCCAACATCGGCTCCATCAAATCTTGAGGAGACGACACGATGGCCCGCATGAAAGCCGTGATGGCAGCCGTTTTGGTGCTCGAAAAAGAAGGCGTGAGTCAGGCCTTCGGCGTTCCCGGCGCGGCGATCAACCCGCTCTACGCCGCACTGCGCGAGCGCCAGACGATCGCCCATGTGCTGGCGCGTCACGTCGAAGGCGCTTCCCACATGGCCGAAGGCTATACGCGCGCCAAGGCAGGCAACATCGGCGTGTGCATCGGCACGTCGGGCCCGGCGGGTACCGACATGGTCACTGGCCTCTACTCGGCGCAGGCCGATTCGATTCCGATCCTGTGCATCACCGGCCAGGCGCCACGCGCGCGAATGCACAAGGAAGATTTTCAGGCGGTGGACATCACCTCCATCGTCAAGCCGGTCACGAAGTGGGCGACTACTGTGCTCGAGCCGGCGCAAGTGCCACGTGCGTTCCAGCAGGCCTTTCACCTGATGCGTTCGGGCCGCCCCGGGCCGGTGCTGATCGACCTGCCGTTTGACGTGCAAATGGCGGAGATCGAATTCGACATCGAGACCTACGAGCCGCTGCCCGTCTACAAGCCGCGCGCAACGCGCAAGCAGGCGCTCAAGGCGATCCAGATGCTGCAAGCCGCAGAGCGCCCGCTGATCGTGGCGGGTGGCGGAATCATCAACGCCGACGCGTCCGACTTGCTCGTCGAATTCGCCGAGTTGACCGGCGTGCCGGTGATCCCCACGCTGATGGGTTGGGGAACGATTCCCGACGACCACCCGCTGATGGCCGGCATGTGCGGCCTGCAGACCTCGCATCGCTACGGCAACGCGACGATGCTGGCCAGCGACTTCGTGCTGGGCGTGGGAAACCGATGGGCGAACCGGCACACCGGCACGGTGGAGGTGTACACGAAGGGCCGCACGTTTGTGCACGTGGACATCGAGCCCACGCAGATCGGCCGTGTTTTCAGCCCGGACTTCGGCATCGTCTCGGATGCGAAGTTCGCGCTCGAAGAGTTTGTCGCCGTCGCGCGCGAACTCAAGGCGGCGGGCCAGCTGCGCGATCGGAAAGTCTGGGTCGAAGAATGCCGCGAACGCAAGCGCACGATGCTGCGCAAGACGAACTACGAAGCGGTGCCGATGAAGCCGCAGCGCGTCTACCAGTGCATGAACAACAACTTCCCGCGCGATACGACCTACGTGTCGACGATTGGCCTGTCCCAAATCGCCGGCGCGCAGTTCCTGCACGTGTTCGGGCCGCGCCAGTGGATCAATTGCGGCCAGGCCGGGCCGCTCGGCTGGACGATTCCCGCCGCTTTAGGCGTGCGCGCTGCGGACCCGAAACGCACCATCGTCGCGCTGTCGGGCGACTACGACTTCCAGTTCATGATCGAAGAGCTCGCGGTGGGGGCGCAGTTCAAACTGCCTTACATCCATATGCTCGTGAACAACGGCTACCTGGGCCTGATCCGCCAGAGCCAGCGCGGCTTCAATATGGACTACTGTGTGCAACTGGGCTTCGAGAACATCAACGCGCCGGGGCTGCAGGGTTACGGCGTGGATCACGTGAAGGTCGTCGAAGGCCTGGGCTGCAAGGCGATCCGCGTGCACAAGCAGGATGAAATCGGCCCGGCGATCAAACAGGCGAATGCCTGGATCACAGAGTTTCAAGTGCCGGTCGTGATCGAAGTGATGCTCGAACGCGTGACGAACATTTCCATGGGCACCGAGATCGACGCGGTCAACGAGTTCGAAGAACTCGCGCTGAACCCGAACGACGCGCCCACGGCGATCGGGCTGCTCGATTGAAGGTCAGCGTCGCGATTCGCCGACAATCGCCGCCGACGCAACCAGAACCTCTCGGAGACAAGACATGGCATCACTCAAACTCGGCTTCATTGGCCTGGGAATCATGGGCGCGCCGATGGCGGGCCACCTCATCAAGGCCGGGCACCAGTTGTTCGTGCACACGCGCGGCAAACTGAAATCGGAAATCTCCGAAAGCAGCGCCAAACAATGTGCGAGCGCGAAGGCAGTGACCGAGTCCGCCGACATCGTGTTCCTGATGCTGCCCGACACGCCCGACGTCGAGACGGTGCTGTTCGGCGAGAACGGCGTGGCCTCGGGCCTGAGCAAGGGCAAGACGGTGATCGACATGAGCTCGATCTCGCCCATCGAGACG
>JBEBHW010000271.1:0-5360 GCA_040081145.1 Burkholderiaceae bacterium | reverse complement strand
GTGAGCTACATGCTGGAGAACCGCAAGATGATGATGCGGCTGTTCCCCGAGCTGTTCAACGTGCACCGCGTCGAGCCGGTCGCGCATTACCCCGACCTGCTGCTCGAGACCCTGCGCGCCGTCGCACCGGTCACCGCGAACGACCCGACCGTCGTGGTGCTGACGCCCGGCATGTACAACAGCGCCTACTTCGAACACGCCTTCCTGGCCCAGCAGATGGGCGTGGAATTGGTCGAAGGCCAGGATCTGTTTGTCGATGACGGATTCGTATTCATGCGCACGACGCAGGGGCCGAAGCGCGTCGACGTGATCTACCGGCGCGTCGACGACGATTTTCTCGACCCCGACGCGTTTCGCCCCGACTCCACGCTGGGCTGCGCCGGATTGCTGGGCGCTTACCGCGCCGGCAACGTGACGCTGTGCAACGCCATCGGGACCGGGGTGGCGGACGACAAGTCAATCTATCCCTACGTGCCGAAGATGATCGAGTTCTATCTTGGTCAGGCACCCATCCTGGCGAACGTGCCAACCTATCTGTGCCGCGCCAAGGACGACTTGAACTACGTGCTCGACCACCTCGGCGAGCTGGTCGTCAAGGAGGTGCACGGTGCAGGCGGCTACGGCATGCTCGTCGGACCGGCGGCGACGAAGGCCGAGATCGCCGCGTTCAAGACGGCGCTGCTCGCCAACCCCGCCAACTACATCGCCCAGCCGACGCTCAGTTTGTCGACCTGCCCGACCTTCGTGGAAAGCGGCATCGCACCGCGCCACATTGACCTGCGGCCCTTCGTCCTGTCGGGCAAAAGCGTGCAAATCGTCAGCGGCGGGCTGACGCGGGTCGCGCTCAAGGAGGGCTCGCTCGTCGTCAACTCTTCGCAGGGCGGCGGCACCAAGGACACCTGGGTCCTCGAGGCCTAGAAGGAGGCGAACGACATGCTGTCCCGCACTGCCGATCACCTCTACTGGATGGCGCGCTATATGGAGCGCGCGGAGAACACCGCGCGCATGCTCGACGTCAACTACCAGACTTCCCTGTTGCCGCAGTCGGCCGAGGCTGCGCTGAACGGCTGGAAGGGGCTGCTCAGCATCAGCGAATTGAGCGACGACTTCGCCGCACACCATGGCGAGGTGAATGCGCGCAACGTGATGGCCTACATGGTGAGCGACGAAGCCAATCCGTCGAGCATCCGCAACTGCCTGCGCGCCGCGCGCGAGAACGCGCGCGCGGTGCGCGGCACGCTGACCACCGAAGTCTGGGAAACGCAGAACCAGACCTGGCTCGAGTTTCAGCGCCTGGTCGCCACCGGCGCATTGCAGCGCGACCCGTCGTCGGGGTTCGAGTGGGTCAAGTTCCGCTCGCATCTGTCGCGCGGCGTCACGATGGGAACGATGCTGCAAGACGAGTCGTTCCACTTTCTGCGCATCGGCAGTTTCCTCGAACGCGCCGACAACACCGCGCGCCTGCTCGACGTGAAGTTTCACGCCGTGCCGAGCGAATACTTCGGCGCTGGACAGTCGCAATCGCAGTCGCCGCAATCGCAATCGCAATCGCAGGGGCAGAGGCAGTCGCGGGTGCCGGGCGAAGACAGCACGCGCGACATCGAATTCGACTTTTATCACTGGTCGGCAATCCTGCGTTCGGTCTCGGCGTTCGAGGTCTACCGCAAGGTGTACCGCAACGTGATCCGGCCTGACAAGGTGGCGGAGCTGTTGATCCTGCGTGCCGACATGCCACGCTCGCTCGCGGCGTGCATGAACGAGGTGGTGGCGAATCTGGGCTTCGTCGCCAACGACCAGTCCGGCGACACGATGCGCCGCGCCGGGCGCTTGCGTGCCGACTTGCAGTACGCGCGCATCGACGAGATTTTGGCGACTGGCCTGCACGCCTATCTGACGCTGTTCCTGGAGCGAGTCGGCACGCTGGGCGTGGGCATCAGCCGCGATTTCCTGGTTCCGGTGACCGCATAGTACGCAGCGCCAAGCCTTCCGCACCTTTGATTGCGAGTCCCGATGTCGATCCATGTCGCCCTGAACCATGTCACGCATTACCGCTACGACCGGCCGATTCATCTCGGCCCGCAAGTCGTGCGTCTGCGCCCGGCACCGCATTCGCGCACGCGCATCCTGAGTTACTCGATGCGTGTCGAGCCGAGCGGCCATTTCACCAACTGGCAGCAGGATCCGCAGTCGAACTACCTCGCGCGGCTGGTGTTTCCGAACAAGACGAGCTCGATGCGCATCGAGATCGACCTTGTCGCCGAGATGGCGGTCCTCAACCCGTTCGACTATTTTCTCGAGCCGTCGGCGGAACACTTTCCCTTCGACTACGACAAAGCGCTCGCGCACGAACTCGCGCCGTACCGGTTGACGGGCGAAGCCACGCCACTGCTGGATGCGTTCGTCGCGAGCGTGCCGCGCCAGAAACAGCCGACGAACGATTTTCTGGTCGGGTTGAACCAGCGCCTGCAGCGCGAAATCGGCTACCTGATCCGCATGGAGCCGGGCGTCCAGACACCCGAGCAAACACTGCGAAGTGCGAGCGGGTCGTGCCGCGACAGTGCCTGGCTGCTCGTGCAGGTGCTGCGCCGCCTGGGTCTGGCAGCACGCTTTGTGTCGGGCTACCTGATCCAGTTGAAGAGCGACGTGAAGGCGTTGGACGGGCCGAGCGGCACCGAAGTCGACTTCACCGACTTGCACGCCTGGTGCGAGGTCTATCTGCCCGGCGGCGGCTGGATCGGCCTGGACCCGACGTCCGGGTTGCTGGCAGGCGAAGGCCACATCCCCCTGGCCTGCTCGCCCGACCCCTCGTCCGCCGCCCCCGTGGAGGGTTCGCTGGAGGACTGCGAGACCGCCTTCGAACATCGCATGAGCGTGACGCGCGTCTGGGAGGCGCCGCGCGTCACTTTGCCCTACACCGACGAGCAGTGGGCAGACATCGCGCGTGCGGGCGAGCAGGTCGACGCGGATTTGCAGCGCCACGATGTGCGCCTGACGCAAGGCGGCGAGCCGACTTTCGTTTCCGTCGCCGACCGCGAAGGCGCGGAATGGAACACCGAGGCGATGGGTCCCACCAAGCGCGCCCTCAGTGCCGACCTGATGGACAAGCTGCGCGCGAAATACGGTGCCGGCGGCCTGCAGCACTACGGCCAGGGCAAGTGGTACCCGGGCGAGCAGTTGCCGCGCTGGTCGCTGAACCTGTTCTGGCGCAAAGACGGCGTGCCGGTTTGGGAGCACCCGGAACTCTTCGCCGACGAGCGCCGCGACTTCGGCGTGACCGAGGCCCATGCGCAGCAGTTCCTCGTTGGCGTCGCACGGCGTCTGGGACTCGACCCCAAGTTCGTGTTCCCGGCGCATGAAGACACCTGGTATTACCTGTGGCGCGAGCGCAAGCTGCCGACGAATGTCGACCCGTTCGACGCTCGCCTGGCCGACCCACTCGAGCGCGAGCGCCTGCGCCGGGTCTTCAGCCAGGGGCTGGACGCGGTGGTCGGCCATGTGCTCCCTCTAGCCCGGCAGGAATCGCCTGGCGCGAGTGACGCGCCGCGCTGGCGAACCGGGCCCTGGTTCCTGCGCAGCGAGCGCTGTTATCTGATCCCGGGCGACTCGGCACTCGGCTACCGGCTGCCGCTCGATTCCCAGCCCTGGGCTTCCCCGGGAGACATGCCGTGGGTCATTCCGCCTGACCCGACGCAGGCCTTTCCGGCGTTGCCTGCGTACTCGCGGCTGCGCTTCGCCAGCGGTCGCGGCGACAGCGTGGCTGCGCCGGCGCGGCCCAACGCGAGTGAGCCTCGGGTGCCTGCGCCGTTCGCCTCCGCGACGTGGATTGCGCGCACCGCGATCAGCGCCGAGCCGCGCCACGGGCGCCTCTACATCTTCATGCCGCCCACCACCGCGCTCGAGGACTACCTGGAACTGGTGGCCGTCGTTGAAGCCACTGCGCTGGAAATGAAGCTTCCGGTGATCCTGGAAGGCTACGAGCCACCCAAGGACCCGCGCCTGGCGACGCTGCGCGTCACGCCGGACCCGGGAGTGATCGAAGTCAACATCCACCCGGCGCAGAACTGGGCCGAACTGATTGACCAGACGACACACCTGTACCAGGCCGCGCATGAAACGCGCCTGTCGACGGAAAAGTTCATGCTCGATGGGCGCCACACCGGCACGGGCGGCGGCAACCATTTCGTGCTCGGCGGCGCAACGCCGGCCGACTCGCCGTTCCTGCGCCGGCCCGACTTGCTCGCCAGCATGATCGCCTACTGGCACCACCACCCGGCGCTCAGCTATCTGTTTTCGGGCCTGTTCGTCGGGCCGACGAGCCAGGCACCGCGCATCGACGAGGCGCGCAATGACTCGGTCTACGAGATCGAGATCGCGTTCGCCGAATTGCAGCGTGCCGTGCGGGAACGACCGAACGGCTGCCCGCCTTGGCTGATCGACCGGCTGCTGCGCAATTTGCTGATCGATTCGACCGGCAATACGCACCGCGCCGAGTTCTGCATCGACAAGATGTACTCGCCCGACGGCGCGACCGGGCGCCTGGGCCTGCTCGAGATGCGCGGCTTCGAAATGCCGCCGCACGCACGCATGAGCCTGACGCAGCAGCTGCTCATGCGCTCGCTCGTGGCGCGCTTCTGGCAAGAGCCGTATCGTCCGGAGCGCCTGAAGCGCTGGGGCACCGAACTGCACGACCGTTTCATGCTGCCGCACTTCATCTGGCAGGACCTGGGCGACGTGATCGAAGAACTGAACGGCTTCGGTTATGCACTGCAGACCGAATGGTTCGCGCCGCACCTGGAATTCCGCTTTCCGCGGCTGGGCGACTTCACTGCCGGTGGCATCGGGGTGGAGCTGCGCCTCGCGCTCGAACCCTGGCACGTGCTGGGCGAAGAAGGCGCGCCCGGTGGTACGGCGCGCTTCGTCGACTCGTCGCTCGAGCGCGTCCAGGTCGTGGTCACCGGCCTGATCGATGACCGCCACGCCCTCACCTGCAATGGCCGGCGCGTGCCGCTGCAGCCCACCGGCCGCGTCGGCGAATTCGTCGGCGCGGTGCGCTACCGCGCCTGGAACCCGCCGTCTGCGTTGCACCCGACGATTCCCGTGCAGGCACCGCTGACGTTCGACGTGCTTGACAGCTGGATGGGCCGCTCGATGGGCGGCTGCCAATACCACGTGGCGCACCCCGGCGGCTTGAGCCACGAGACGTTTCCGGTGAATGCCTACGAGGCGGAGGCCAGGCGTCTGGCGCGCTTCTTTCGCGTCGGCCACACGCCCGGAGCGATGCGGGTGCCCGCCGAGGAGCGCAATCCGAACTTCCCGTTCACGCTCGACCTGCGGCGTAAGGCCGCCGCATGACGGGTCAC
>JBEBHW010000270.1:0-5406 GCA_040081145.1 Burkholderiaceae bacterium | reverse complement strand
AAGGTGCACGGAAAAATGGCGCACGCCGCGATTCCCGACACCGGCGTCGACGCGCTGCAAGGCGCGACCGCGATCCTCACAGCGCTGTACCGGCAGAACGGCCTCTACAAATCGGTCACGTCCAAAGTCGCCGGAATCAAGCACCCGTACATCAACATTGGGCAGATCGCCGGGGGCACCAACACCAACGTCGTTCCCGGCGAAGTGACCTTGAAAGTCGACCGGCGCATGATCCCCGAAGAAGTGCCCGCCGACGTGGAGGCCGATGTGCGCCGCGTGATCGCACAGGCTGCGGCGACGGTGCCCGGAATTCGCGTCGACATCCATCGCCTGCTGATGGCGCACCCGCTCAAGCCGCTGGCCGGAAATGCGCTGCTCGTGAAGGCCTTGCAACGCCACGGCGAAGTGATCTTCGGCGAACCGATTCCCGAGTCGGGCTCGCCGCTCTACACCGACGTGCGATTGTTCTGCGAACGCGGCATCCCGGCCGTCATCTACGGCGCCGGGCCGCGCACCGTGCTCGAGTCGAACGCGAAGCGCGCCGACGAGCACATCGTGCTCGAAGACCTGCGCCGGGCGACGAAGGTCGTCGCGCGCGCCTTGCACGAACTGCTTGCTTGATCTGCGGCACGAGGCCACACTTTTCAGCGAACCCCGGGGAGTCCCAGAAGAAGATAGAGAAGAGCAAGTCACAACAGGAGACAACGACCATGGAAATATCCAACCCGTCGCCCCGCTTGTACAACGAAGACCTGGCGCCTGCCAAGGAGCGCCATTGGGGAGCGTTCAGCATCTTCAACGTCTGGACGTCGGACGTGCACAGCCTGTGGGGCTATTACCTCGCGGCGAGTCTCTTTCTGCTCTGCGGAAGTTTCTTCAACTTCATCATCGCGATCGGCCTCGGGTCGCTCGTGATCTACGCGCTGATGAACCTCGTCGGCTACGCCGGCGTGAAAACCGGCGTGCCCTACCCGGTGCTGGCGCGTGCCTCGTTTGGCGTCTGGGGCGCCAACCTGCCGGCCCTTGTGCGCGCGATCGTCGCTTGCTTCTGGTACGGCGCGCAGACGGCGGCCGCGTCCGGCGCGATCGTCGCGTTGCTGACGCGCACCGACAGCTTCATGGAGTTCCACAAGACGACGCACTTCCTCGGTCACTCGGGTCTCGAGTTCATCTGCTTCGTGATCGTCTGGGCGCTGCAGTTGCTGATCATCCAGAACGGCATGGAAACGGTGCGCAAATTCCAGGACTGGGCCGGCCCGGCAGTGTGGGTCGCGATGCTGATCCTGGCGGTGGGCCTGTGCGTGAAGGCGGGTGGTTTTTCCTTTGACCACGGCATTCCGCAGGCGGTGCTGATCGAGAAGACCAAAGACGCGGGCGTGAGCGGCGAACCCGGCTCGTTCTGGGCCTTGATGGCGGTGGGCGCGACGTGGGTGACCTATTTCGCCGCGCTGTATCTCAACTTCTGCGACTTCTCGCGCTACGCGAAAGACAAAGATGCGGTGCGCAAAGGCAACCTCTGGGGTCTGCCGATCAACCTGATCCTGTTCTCGCTCGTCGCCGGCATCACCACGATTGCGGCGTTCAAGGTGTACGGCGAAGTGCTGCTGCACCCGGAACAGATCTCCGCCAAGTTCGACAGCTGGTTCCTCGCCCTGCTCGCAGCGCTCACGTTCGCCGTGGCCACACTGGGCATCAACGTCGTCGCCAACTTCGTCTCGCCGGCGTTCGACTTCGCCAACGTGTTCCCGAAGCACATCGACTTCAAGAAGGGTGGCTACATCGCCGCCGGAATCGCCCTCGTGCTCTACCCCTTTGCGCCATGGGAAGGCAACGCTGCCGCGTTTGTGGGTGGGATAGGCGCGACGATGGGGCCGCTGCTCGGCGTGATCCTGGTCGACTACTACCTCATTGCCAAGGGCGAGATCGACGTGCAGGCGCTCTACCAGGAAAACGGGCGCTACCGTTATCAAGGCGGCTGGAATGTGCACGCGCTGATCGCCACCGGCGTCGGCGCGCTGTTTTCGACCATCCTGCCCAACTTCACGACGATGCTGCCATCCTGGTGGGGCCTGTACGGCTGGTTCTTCGGCGTCGCGATCGGCGGTGGCGTCTACTGGTTGATCGGCAACTTTGCGCCGCACGCGGCAGTGGCCAAAGCGGCCAGCTGATTCCACCTGCAAGAACAGCGTGAACCGCGGTCTGCGAGGGCGAATTGGCTGCCCCGTCGTCTGAACGCGAGGCCCACCTCGCGCCCTGCGACGGCGGCGACCCGACACCGCGGCAGGTGCAGCAGCATTTGCGTTCGGCGAACGCCGTCGCCAAGCGCTCGCTCGACGCCGGCCACCACCCCTTCGGCGCCGTGCTCGTCGCTCCCGATCACCACACCGTGCTCATCGAGCAAGGCAACGTCGACACCGTGAATCACGCGGAGGCCGTTCTTGCGCGCAACGCGGCGTCGCGCTTCAGCAGCGACTACCTCTGGGATTGCACGTTGTACACGACGGTCGAACCCTGCTGCATGTGCGCCGGAACCCAGTACTGGGCGAATATCGGCAGGCTCGTGTACGGCATGAACGAGGCGCGCCTGCTCGCTCTGACCGGCAATCATGCCGAGAACCCGACACTCGATTTGCCGTGCCGCGACGTCTTTGCGCGCGGGCAAAAGGCACTGCGCGTGTGGGGGCCGGTGGTGGAGGTGGAAGGCGAGATCGCGGCGTTGCACCTTGGGTTTTGGCAGCACCGCCGCACCTGACCCAGGGCGCATTCCCTCGGACCGCACGGCACGATCGGGGCACTCACCCAAGGTCATGCGTCGCCGTAGAAGCGGTCGAGAAAGTCGAGTTGTTCGCAACGCCAGGCGCTGCCCGATTGAATCGCGTCGCCGAACTCCAGGTGGCCGTCGCCGGCCTGCGTGAAGCGGCTCCAAGAGGCGCTGCCCGGTGCATTCGGGTCGCCGTGCATCGCGAACGCCACCCAGGCGCGCCGCAGCGCTGCCGACAGTTCTTCATCGCGCGCGTCGAACGCCGCAGCTTCACTGCCCCGGCCCACCGCGAGGTTGCCGAACACATGCGCGACCTCGTCGCCATGGTGCGGCCCGTCCATCTGCCCCGGGCGGCGCCGCGTGAACAGATAGCGCCAGGTGCGCGGCTCGACCCGGCTCATCGCCTGCGCGAGCAGGCGCGCGCCGTAGTTGAACTGGGTGTCGCCGAACATCGCCGCAACGCTGGCGCGAACGTCGGCGTCGCTCGCAGCGGGATAGCGTGCCAAGGCTTGTTGCGTCGCGCCGGCAAAGTTGGCCGCGATCAGTTGCCTGTGCTCGGCCAGCGTGCGCATCGGCCAGGCCGCCGTGAGCAAGCTGCCCTCGTCGCGGTTCGTGCCGACGATGAGCGGCATCGCGTGCAGGCGGCCCTGCTTGAACACGGGGCGCTCGTCTTCGGGGATGACCCAGCCGTCGCGGATCGGGCGCAGCACCCGTGGCGTCGTCAGGCCACGTACTTTGGGCGCGAGGCGCGGCGTGAGCGCGAGGATGTCCGTCGCGCTCAGGCGCCGCAATGCGTCGATGTCGTCGCCGAGTGTCGCCCCTGCGAGTTCGGCGTCTTGCAGGCTCGCGAGCGGCCGCGCCGTTCCCGGGCTGTGCGCAATCGCCCGATGAAACAAGCCGTGCGCGTGCGGCGACGTGAGCAATAGCGCGATCGACGCCGAACCCGCCGAGACGCCGAACACGGTAACGCGCTGCGGGTCGCCGCCAAAACCTTCGATGTTGTCACGCACCCAGCGCAACGCCGCGAGTTGATCAAGCAAGCCGTAGTTGCCCGACACGCCGTGCTCCGACTCGCGGTTGAGACCAGGGTGCGCGAGAAAACCGAACAGCCCGCTGCGGTAGTTGAACGTCACGACGATCACGCCGTGCTGCGCGAGACCCATGCCTTCGCAGCGCGCATCGGCGCCGCTGCCGCCGGTGAAGCCGCCCCCGTGCAGCCACACCATCACGGGCAGACGTGAACTCGCCGGCGCCGCAGGCACCCAGATGTTGAGCATCAGGCAGTCTTCGCTTTGGGTCGGCGCGCGCGACACTGGAAGCGGCGCCTGCGGGAAGTCCGCCCCGAACTCGTGTGCCAGGCGAACGCCTGGCCACGCTCCCGCCGGCTGCGGTGCGCGCCAGCGCAACGGGCCCACCGGCGCTGCGGCATAGGGAATTCCGCGCCACACACGAACGCCTGGTCCCGCAGCAGCGCTTGCGGCCATCACGCCCTGCACTGCGCCGCTGCACGTTGCGACCGTCAGGCGATCGTCGCGGCTCATGGTCAGCGCCGCCCGAGCGACGGCGTGGCGGGAGCTTGCGCGAGCAAGCCGTGCAACTGCTGCGTCAAGGCAAGCAGTTTCTTGCCGTTGCGCACCATCACGGCCGGCGTGAGCGCTTGCGCCTCGCCTTGCGAATTGATGGCCATCACGGTGTGCCCGTCGCCGTGAACGAAGGGCACCGCCACGGAATGCGTCGCCAGCCGGAACGTGCCCGCAGCGATGCAAAACCCGCGCGCACGCACTTGAGCGACTGCGTCTTCGATTTCAGCATGCAACTGCGCCCAATCGCGCCGGTAGTAAGCGTGCAAGTCCCGGTACAGGCGCTCTCGCATCTGTGGGTCCATGCCGGCGATGCACGCCCGGCCCATCGCGGTGCGCACGAGGGGCACGCGAAATCCGGCACGCTGAAGCCGGTTCGGGTGCGCCTGCCCGAGTGCGACCTCGAGGTAGAGCACGCTGAGCCCTTCGTGCACGCCCAGGCCGACGTTTGTTTTCGTGGCCGCCGCCAGCGCCACCATCAGCGGGCGCGCCATCGGCGGCACCCCTTGACTGGCAAGGTAGGGGTAGGCCAGGCCGGCGACGCCCGCAGCGAGTTCGTACTTGCCGTACCGTTCGTGGTAGCGCAAATACCCCAACTGCGTCAGGGTGAACGACAGGCGCGAGACCGTGGGCTTGGGCAGGCCCGTGATCTGCGCAAGCTCCAGGTTGCCGAGCAGCGTGGCGTCAACGTGAAACGCGCGCAACACCGCCAGGCCACGCGCCAGCGCATTGTTGAAGCGCGGGTCGGCGTCCTGGGTCTTGATCTGGATGCCTTCGGCGTAGTCCGGCAGCGCGACCTTGTCTTTGCGGCTCGGGCGGCCCACGGTGCGTTTCCCGCTCGTGCTGCGACGTCAATTCCAGACGCCGAAACACAAACCCGTGCCGGTGCCCGCCGGCGTGCGGTACGCCGGGATGTATTCGATCGAACGCAGCCCCAGGTGCTCCACGGCGCCGGCCATGCAGATCCAGTTGCGAATTTCCGAGTTGCCCGAATTCAGCTGGACGCGCGGCAAATCGGCGAGCGCCTGGGCATCGCGCGAACGCAGCGCGGCGATGACGCGCGCG
>JBEBHW010000269.1:0-5410 GCA_040081145.1 Burkholderiaceae bacterium | reverse complement strand
GGGCAGCGTCAGCGCCAAATGCAAGTTCGATGCGAGCAAGACACCACCGGGTGCGGCGCTTCCCGCCAGCAAGTTCATCGGCGGGTCGCTGAAAGCGCGTGCGACACGAATCGAACGCGGCCGGTGGAACACTTCGGCAGTGGGCCCGTATTGCAGCAGCTCGCCGGCGTCCAGCACCGCGGTGTGGCCGCCGAGCAGCAAGGCCTCGGTCGGCTCCGTCGTCGCGTAGACGACGGTCGATTCACCGCTCGCAAACAGCGCGGTGAGTTCGTCGCGAAGTTCTTCGCGCAACTTGTAGTCCAGGTTCACGAGCGGCTCGTCGAGCAGCATCAGCGGCGCGCGCTTGGCCAGCGCGCGCGCCAGCGCGACGCGCTGCTGCTGGCCGCCCGACAGTTCGGCCGGCAGGCGCTTCAGGAACGCCTCGATGTGCAGCTTCTCGGCGAGTTCGCGCACGCGTGCGGCGATGTCTTTTTCGCGGCGCAGCTTGAGCGGCGAGGCGATGTTGTCGGCGACGCTCATCGACGGGTAGTTGATGAACTGCTGATAGACCATCGAAACGTTGCGTTCGCGCACCGGCACACCCGTCACATCGGCACCGTCGGCGAGCACGCGGCCGCGCCAGGGTTTGTCCAGCCCCGCCATGACGCGCATCAGCGTCGTCTTGCCCGCCTGCGTCGCGCCGAGCAGCACCGTCACCGCGCGCGGCACGAGCTTCAGGCTCAGCGGGTACAGGTACGGCTGTACACCCTGGCGCTGTTCGATGTGCTCCAGGCTCAATTGCATGCGTTGTCCATCGCGGCCATGGTCGCCGATTCTCGCCAATGTTGGCCACACCACAACGCCACGGCGTTGCGCTGCGTCAGATTCAGGTGCAGGCCGAGCTTGCTGCGCCGCCACAGCACGTCGTCGGCGCAGCGCGCCCACTCGGTGGCGTGCAGAAAATTCAATTCGGCCTCGAACAGGCCGGGCGCGACCTGCGCGCCGAGCTCGCCGGTGCCGAGCAGCGCTTCGGCGCGCGAACCGTAGGCGCGTGCCAGGCGCCGGCAGAGTGCCGGAGGCAGATCCGAATAGCGCAGCGCGAGCGCCTGAACAAAGCGCGTGAAGTCGGTGTCGGGGCGGACCGCCGGGCCGATCCACGCCGAGAAGTCCCCGCCGGGCAGCAGCGCGCGTTCGGTCCACGCGCCGCGTGGCGTGGCCAGGGGTTCCTGCAACAGGTCGGCGGCTTCTTCGGCGAGCTTGCGAAACGTCGTGATCTTGCCGCCCCACACGGTCAGCAGCGGCGCGGCGCGTGCATCGCTGTCAGGGCGTGCCGGGGCGTCGAGTTCGAGGTGATAGTCGCGCGTCACGGCCGAGGGGTCGCCGGAGTCGTCGTCGAGCAGCGGCCGCACGCCCGAATAGCTCCACACCACGTCGCTCGGGGCGACGGCGCGCGCGAAGTAGCGGCTCGCCTGCTCGCAGAGGTATTTGATTTCCGCAGCGTCGATTCGCGGCTGCCCGATGGCGCCGAAGTGTTCGACGTCGGTTGTGCCGATCAGCGTGAAATTGCCCTCGTAGGGAATCGCGAAGATGATGCGCTTGTCGGGGTTCTGGAAGATGTAGGCGTGCTCGTGTTCGAAGAGTTGCGGCACGACGATGTGGCTGCCTTTCACCAGACGCAGCGATTTGCGTTGCGCAGCGCCCAGATGGTCGGCAAGAAACTGCGCCGCCCACGGGCCGGTGGCGTTGACCAGGGCGCGGGCCTTGACGTTCAATTCTTCGCCCGCGGCGCTGCGCAGGTTCACGTGCCAATGGCTCACCTGGGCACCTGTTTCGCGCCACGCGCGGGTGCACGCCCAGCGCGTCAACACGGTGGCACCGCGCGCCGCCGCGTCGACCGCGTTGAGCACAACCAGGCGCGCATCGTCGACCCAGCCGTCGGAGTAGACAAAGCCGCGCACGAACTCGGGCTTCAAGGGCGCGCCGGCCGGATGCGTGCGCAAGTGAATGCTGGAGGAGCCGGGCAGCACGTCGCGGTGCGCGAGGTGGTCGTAGAGGAACAGGCCGATGCGAATCATCCACGCCGGGCGCATGCCCGGGTTGTGCGGCATGACGAAGCGCAGCGGCTTGATGATGTGCGGGGCGCTGCGCAGCAGCACTTCGCGTTCGGCGAGCGCCTTGCGCACCAGCGCAAATTCGTAGTGTTCGAGGTAGCGCAGACCGCCGTGAATCAGTTTCGTCGACGCCGACGAGGTGTGCGACGCCAGATCGTCTTTCTCGCACAGCAAGACGCGCAGGCCGCGGCCGGCCAGATCGCGCGCGATGCCCGCGCCGTTGATGCCGCCGCCGACGATCAGCACGTCGCAGTCGTGCGGAGCGCCCTTCAGGGCGCCCGGTTGCGGCGGGGGCGAGGCGATGTCCACAACGAGTCTCCGGGGTCGACTTGCCGCAGCACGCGCGCGCAGCGTCGACCCCCTGTTTGAATTCGAGTCGCTGCGAATGTATTCGCTTCGAGTTCGTTTAGACCCAGAGTTAACCCGTATCCTCTTTCGTATTGATTCGTTTAGATTCCGATGGGTCATGACGCCCAACCCCCGCCAGACCGACTTGCTCGAGCAGGTGCGCCGCAGCGGATCGATGTCGGTCGAGGCGCTTGCCGAGCGCTTTGGCGTGACGCTGCAAACCGTGCGGCGCGACGTGACCTTGCTCGCTGAAGCCGGCCTGCTGGCGCGCTTTCATGGCGGCGTGCGCGTGCCCAGCTCGACCACCGAGAACATCGCCTACCGGCAACGCCAGCAGTTGAACCTGAGCGCCAAGCAGGCGATCGCGCGCGCCGTCGCCGCGGCCGTGCCCAACGGCTGCTCGCTGATCCTCAACATCGGCACGACGACCGAATGCATCGCGCGCGAGCTGCTGCGCCACAAGGGTTTGCGCGTGATCACGAACAACTTGAACGTCGCGGCAATCCTGTCCGACAACGCCGACTGCGAAGTCATGGTCGCCGGCGGCACGGTGCGCACGCGCGACCGCGGCATCGTCGGCGAAGCGACGGTGGCGTTCATGCGCCAGTTCAAGGTCGACATCGGCCTGATCGGCATTTCCGGCGTCGAGGCCGACGGCACGCTGCGCGACTTCGACGTGCACGAAGTCGAAGTCTCACGCGCCATCATCGAACAGTCGCGCGAAGTCTGGCTTGCCACCGACCACAGCAAGTTCAACCGGCCGGCGATGGTGGAACTCGCGGCGCTGAGCCGCCTGGACCGGTTGTTCACTGACGCTGCGCCGCCCGAGCCGTTTCCGGCGTTGCTCGCCGAGGCGGGGGTGCGCTGCGACGTCGCGGGGTGAATTCAGACGCCGATCTCAGGCCGCCCGAGCAAGCGTCAACACCGCGTGGTACGCCGGATGCGAGCCATCGTTGAACGGCGCGAGCGTGAGCAACGCAGCTTCTGCCTCGGCACCGGTCACGCGCTGCCAACGGCCGGCGCTTCCGTGGCGGTCCAGGCACAGCTCGAAGCCGCCTGCCACGGGCCGAATCGAGAGCCAACTGTCGTTGTCTGCGCGCGTCAGGCACAGCTCCCAGCCGGCGGGCGCCACCGCCTGCAGCGAGGCGAGCACGCCGCTTTCCGCGTCGGCAAGCAAAATGCCGCGCGTGACGTATCCGGTGCCTGCGTCATGCCACGGGCCGAGCGCCATGCCGCGCACCTGCAACGCCAAGGGCACGACGGGCCGGCTGTCGTAACCCGGAGTCAGGACAGCCGCAAGCACGAGCGCGGCGATGCCGTCAAACTGCCGCACCACCTGGCGCTGCGACCCGGCCCATTCGTACAGGCGCGCAGGCCCAGCGTCCCAGCCGGCGTAACCCACGGGATTGCCGGCGCGCCGCGCAATCCACAAGGCCGACGGAAATTGCGCCGCAAGCGCAGCGCCAAAGGCCTGCCCCGGCGCTTGCGGCCCGTCAAACCATTGCACGCCGTGGCTTGGCGCGGCCGGCGCGGCCTGCACGCGCGACAAGATCCCCAGGTAGTCCGGTGGCAGCCAAGGGAACTCAGCTTGGATTCGTGCGATGCGTTCGGGTGTCATGAGCAGCAAGGTCTGCCGGCCTCGGGTAAGGCCGAAAACCACGCCACATTCTGTGTCGGGTCGCCTGCGCCCGCCTCGACTTCGAGCACGAAGTGCGGCGCGTCGCGCGGAAGTTCATCCGGAAGGTCGGGGTCGAACAGTTGCACGATGCGGACCCGATAGTCCGCGTTTTCGAGTGGAACGCGCCAGTGAGTCTCATCCCGAGACGGCACGCACTGATCGGCGTACTGCGCCGCCATCGTCAACGCCGTGTAGGAGGCCAAGTGAAGTGCACCCGCGGTGACCCGGATCGCAGCCACGACGGATCGATAACCCAAGAGTTCAGTGATGCCATGTCTGACTTCGACCCGGTAGTTGCCTCCACCGTCGTTCGCATCCCAGACGATGATGCAACGCTGCTGCGCCTGCGCCTTGAAATGCCCGAGCAACTGCTCGTACTGCCAGTCTTCGTCGACGAACGTCGAGTACGCCGCGAATTCCACCAGGGCCAACGCGCCGGAATCGTCGGCCACATGGAACGCAATGGCAGTTGCGCGCATCAACTCTCCCACTGCTTCGAAGCGGTGCGTTTCAGGGCGGCGTCGATGTCGAGGGTCATGGGCTCAAAGAATATCGGGGCGCCATTGACCGTCTTGCTCGCTTTTCAGGCTGTCGATCAGCCATCTGCCGTCCCGCCGGTGCAGCACGTAGCGGAAAGGCCCGCCCAGCAACGCCTGGCGCAGCGTGTCCACCTCGGCCTTGTTGCCGGAAATTCGCGTCGCGACGATGCGCTCGGTCGCGGGGTCATATTCAGGCGGCTTGGAAAACGACGCGTTGCGGCCGTAGGGGCGCTTGCGAGGCGTGCAAAACTGCGCGAACACCCGGTCGCACGCCGCCGACACTTCGACTTGGTAGTCCTCCGCCTGCGGCGTTCCACGGGCGCGGCGCGACGCGGCCCAGGCGTTCACCTCCCAAACGTGCATCGCTTCGATGAACGCCGTCACGATGGCGTCGGGCGGCAGGTCTTCACTCACATCGTTTTCCATGGATTGGCGCGGGCTGCAAACCCGGTGGCGATATGTGCAGGCGATTTTTCACCCAGTCCAAGCCGCGTCAAGCGGCCCGAGGCACACTTGGCGGCGCAAACCCGCGATTTCGCCACAACCCCGCGCACAGGAGCCTTGCATGAGCGGCGTTTCCTACCTTCTCGCCCTGGACCAGGGCACCTCGAGCTCGCGCAGCATCGTGTTCGATGGGCGGGGTCGCATCGTGTCGATCGCGCAGCGCGAGTTCCGGCAAATCTACCCGCAGCCCGGCTGGGTCGAGCACGATCCGCTGGAGATCTGGCAGACCCAGCTCGCGACCGCCCAGGAAG
>JBEBHW010000268.1:0-5414 GCA_040081145.1 Burkholderiaceae bacterium | reverse complement strand
CTTCAGTGCAGCGAGCGCGTCATCGAAGTGCGCGGGTTTGGACGCGCCGACGATGGGCGCCGTGACGCCGGGCTTGCGCAGCAGCCAGGCGAGGGCAACACTGGCGCGAGACGCGCGGCGTGCCGCCGCCACTCCAGCGAGCGCGAGCGCCACCTGCCGGTCGTTCTCTTCGGTCTGCGCGAACAGCGTCGCGCCAAAGGCGTCGCTGGCGATGCGCGACGTGTGCTCACCCCAGGGCCGCGCGAGGCGACCGCGCGCGAGTGGGCTCCACGGAATCACGCCCACGCCCTGATCGACGCACAGCGGCAACATCTCGCGCTCTTCTTCGCGGTAGAGCAGGCTGACCTCGGGCTGCATGCTGACAAAGCGCGTCCAGCTGTTTTCTTTCGCCACCTGCTGCGCCTTCGCGAACTGCCAGGCGAACATCGACGACGCACCGAGGTAGCGCGCCTTGCCGGCCTTGACGACGTCGTGCAGCGCTTCCATGGTCTCCTCGATCGGCGTGTCGGGGTCGGCGCGGTGGATCTGGTACAGGTCGACGTGGTCAAGGCCCAGGCGCTGCAGGCTTGCGTCGATCTCGTTGAAGATCGCCTTGCGCGACAGCCCGCCGATGTTGGGTGCCTTGCGCGAGCCGAAGCGCACCTTGGTCGCGACGACAATCTCGTCGCGCCGCGCAAAGTCGCGCAGCGCGCGGCCGACGATTTCTTCGGACGTGCCGTCGGAGTAGGCATTCGCGGTGTCGAAGAAGTTGATCCCCGCCTCCAGCGCCTGGCGGATCAGCGGACGGCTCGCCTCTTCATTCAAAGTCCACGGGTGCGCGCCGCGCTCCGCAACGCCGTACGTCATGCAGCCCAGGCAAATGCGCGAAACGGTCAGGCCCGTGGACCCCAAGCGGGTGTATTGCATGCGCGGCTCCGGATGAATGCAACGCGCAGCGTAGCAGCTCGCTCGCGCGCAGCCAAAGCGCGCGGGCTTGCGGATGCGCTTGTGTGCTACTCGCGGCCTGCTGCCGAAGGCGCCGGCACGCTGCCATGCGCCAACCACAACAGCAGCACCAGGGCGAGCACAGGCAGGTTTTTCACGAGCAGGCCGCAATGGTCGATCACGAGTTCGGGCATGTGCAGCGCCGCGGTCACGGTGTAGCCGAGCACCGCGCCGGCCTGCGCGGCAAACACCCAGGGCGAGGGACGCAGCCACAACGTCAGGCCGAGCGCCAGGTTGAGCGTGCACGACGCGACCAGCGCAGCTTCGCCGGCAACCCCGTCGAAGCCGCAGCGTGCGAGCAGATGCATGACGCCGGACTCGCGCTGGAACAGCGCGCTGACCCGCGCAGTAGGACCCACATGAAGCCGAGCGCCGCGCGCAACGCCGCCGCCAGCGGCGCGGGCAGATCGCCCCGACAATGCGCGCCTGCTGGAGGAGACCCGACGATGCTTGCCACCCTGCTCGTCGGCCTGGGCGCCGGGATCATCCTGGCGCTCGGGCTGATCCATTTTTGTTTCACCTTCGTCGGCTCCAAGTTCTTGCCGCGTTACCCGGCGCTGCAGGACGCGATGCAAAAAGGCCACTTGCAAATCACCCGCCAGACGACGATCTGGCGCGCCTGGGTGGGCTTCAACGCGAGCCACGGCCTGGGGGCGATTCTGTTCGGGCTGGTCTACATCCACCTCGCCGTCTGGCACGCGCCGCTGCTGTTCGCCTCGCCCTTCCTGTGTGGTCTGGGCGCGGCCGTGCTGCTCACCTACTTGTGGCTCGGCTGGCGCTACTGGTTCAGCGTGCCGTTTCGCGGCATCGCCCTGGCGAACCTGCTGTTCCTGGGCGGCGTCGCAGCGAGCCGCTTCGCCTGACCTCACTGAAAACCCGGAATCAACCCCCAAGGAGCCCCCGCCCATGACGATCCAGCTGTACGCATTCGACACCCCCAACGGCCGCAAGATCAGCGTCGCCCTCGAAGAGATGGGCCTGCCGTACGAGGTGCAAGTCGTCGACATCACCAAGGGCGAGCAGAACGACCCGGGCTTCGTCGCGATCAGCCCGAACCGCAAGATCCCGGCGATCGTCGACCCGGACGGACCGGGCGGCAAACCGATCAGCGTCTTCGAGTCCGGCGCGATCCTCATCTACCTCGGGCAGAAGACCGGCAAGTTCTGGCCGCGCGATCTGGCGGCGCAAGTGCCGGTGCTCGAGTGGCTGATGTTCCAGATGGGCGGCTTCGGCCCCATCCCCGGCCAGGTGCACCACTTCATCGCGCTCGAGAACGAGGCGGATCGCGCTTACGGCCTGAAGCGCTACATGGCCGAGACACGGCGCCTTTACGGCGTGATGAACGAGCGCCTGACGACGAACCCGTACTTTGCAGGGCAGGCGCTGTCGATTGCCGATTTCGCGATCCTCGGCTGGGTCTGGCGCCATCCGCGACACCAGGTCGATCTGGCCGACTTCCCGAACGTCAAACGCTGGTACGAGACGCTCATGGCGCGGCCGGGCGTGGCGCGCGGCTTTGCGGTGGCGCTGCGGCGCGGCGCTTGAACGAGAAAGGGAGACCTCCCATGTCCCTGTTCGACATGACCGGCAAGGTCGCGGTCATCACCGGTTCGTCACGCGGCATCGGCAAGGCGATCGCCGAAGAGATGGCGGTGCACGGCGCGAAGGTAGTGATTTCCAGCCGCAAGCAGGACGCGTGCGACGCCGTCAGCGCCGCGCTCAACGCCCAGCACGGCGCGGGCACCGCAATCTCGGTGCCGGCGAATATCTCCAGCAAAGAGAGCCTGCAGCAGCTGGTCGCGCGCACGCGCCAGGCGTTCGGGCGCATCGACGCGCTGGTCTGCAACGCGGCGTCCAACCCCTACTACGGGCCGCTCGCCGGGATCAGCGACGAGGCGTTCCGCAAAATCCTCGACAACAACATCATCGCCAATCACTGGCTGATTTCGATGGTCGCGCCCGAGATGTTGGAGCGTGGCGAAGGCTCGATCACGATCATCTCGTCGATCGGCGGCCTGAAGGGTTCGACGGTGATCGGCGCCTACTGCATCTCCAAGGCGGCGGACATGGAACTCGCGCGCTCCTTGGCCGACGAATTCGGGCCGCGCGGCGTGCGCGTCAACTGCATCGCGCCGGGGCTGATTCGCACCGATTTTGCGAAGGCCTTGTGGGAAAACCCCGAGACGCTGAAACGCTCGACCGCGGCAGCGTCGCTCAAGCGCATCGGCGAGCCGCACGAGATCGCCGGCGCCGCGGTATTTCTCGCATCCAAGGCCGGCGCGTTCACGACCGGGCAGACGCTCGTCATCGACGGCGGTGCGACGATCAGCGGTGGGGCGTGAGGGCCGGCATCTTCGACGTCACCCCCGAGGCGTGGAGCGAAATTCTGCGCATCGGATCACGCTTGCGTACTTGAGTCGACATCCAGACCATCCACCAGTTCCAGGATCACGGCCCTCACGGCCTGAGCCGGCTCGGAGCTTGGCAGATGATCCGACGTGCACAGGGCCAAGGGCACTTCGATCGCGGGTGACTCGATGCGGCAGACATGCGCATGAATCGACGCGGCAACCGCCCGCGCCGCCGATGCCGGCAGGACCGTGGCGCCGACCTGGCTCGCCACCGCAGCCGACAGCGTCGCCGCCGACTCGATCTCGGCCACGACTTTGGGCGTCATCTGCAGCGCCGCGAACGCTTCGTCGACATACTTGCGGAGGTAGTTGTGCGAGCGTGGCAGCAGCAGGTCCACGTCGCGCAACTCCGCGAGACTCACCGCATCGCGCCCTCGGAGCAGTTCACCGGGCGCCACGAGCGCGAGTTCCTCGGTCAAGAGCGGCTCGAAGCGCAGGCCCTGCACCAGGCTGCGGCCGCCGTAGAGCACGGCCATGTCCATGCGGCCGTTCATGACCTGCTCGATCAGCGTGCTGCCCAGGCTCTCGTTCAGGTACAGCACCACGTCGGGATGGCGGGCGCGCACCGTCTTGAGCAGCGGCAGCGCCAGTGCAGAGGCCGCCGTGCCCGGCGCGAGGCCCACCGACACCTGCCCGGACAGCGCGCGCCCGGAGTGGCCGACGTCGGCCTGCGCCTGCTCGAACTGCTTGAGGATGATCTGCGCATGCCGGTACAGCACGCGGCCGGCCTCGGTGGGCGTGACGCCGCGCTTCGTGCGCACGAGCAGTTGCTGGTGGAACTCGCCCTCGAGTGTGGCGATCTGCTGGCTCAGCGCCGGCTGCGCGATGTGCAGGACCTCGGCGGCTTGCGTGAGGCTGCCGATGTCGACGATCTTGACGAAGTATTTGAGGCGGCGGAAGTTCACGGCGGTTCGGCGCTTGCGCCGTTGGCAGAAGCCTGCATCATCGCCGTTTCATCACCCACGTGGGCTCCAGCACAATTCAAGCATGAGCGCGAGCTTCAAGAACCTGAAGAGCTTCGTCACCGCGGTGGACGCGAGCAGCCTGTCGGCCGCGGCGCATGCCTTGAAGATGGCGCAGCCGGCATTGAGCCAGCAGATCGCCGCGCTCGAAGCGCATTTCGGCCAGAAACTGCTGCAGCGCTCGAACACCGGCGTCACGCCCACCGCCGCCGGGCACGAGCTGTACCGCCATGCGCGCCGGCTGCTCGAGCAGCTCGAGCAGGCGGAACGCGACGTGGCGCGCAGGGGCGCGTCGATCGGCGGCACGGTCTCGGTGGGCCTGGCGACGTACAGCACGACGTCGATCCTCGCCACGCCGCTGCTCAAGGCGACGCGCGCGCGCCATCCGGACATCAACCTCTTCATCAACGACAACTTCGGCCTCGTGCTCAGCGAGATGGTGATGACCGGCCGCATGGACATGGCGATCATCTATGCGCCGACGCAGCTCAAGGGCGTGACGCTGCAGCCGCTGCTGGTGGAAGAGCTGTTCCTGATCGCGCCGCCGGAGACTCAACTGCCCGGCCCGAACGACGCCAGCGACGCGACCATCGGGCTCGCAGCGCTGGCCGACATGGACCTGCTGCTGCCCGGGCGCACTCACTTCCTGCGGCGCTTGATCGACAACGCCTTCGCGCAGGCACAGCTGAAACCGCGCGTGCGCGCCGAGATCGAATCCGCCGCGACGCTGCGCGAAGCTATTGAGAGTGGCCTGGGCGCGACGATCCTGCCCTGGGCGCTGGCGAGCACCTTCCTCGGCGCGCGGCGGCCGGTGGTCCGGCGCGTCGTCGCTCCGACTCTCGAGACCACGGTGTCGCTGTGCCTCTCCGAGTCGACGCCGATGTCCGACCCGGCGCTCGCCGTGCGCGAGATCCTCGTCACGCTGGTGCGCGGGCTTGTCGATGGGGGGCAGCTGGTGGGTATCCGCGCGCCCGCGGCGGTGGCGGTGAAGGCCTGAGGACACCGAGCATTGGATTGCTTCGGAGCGAGGGACTGCGGTCGACCCCTATGCCATCGC